>JBGTCB010000264.1:0-4010 GCA_041748995.1 Saprospiraceae bacterium
CTTCCAACAGATCTTCCTTGAGACCATTATTATAGGCCACAATACTACCTTTATAATACTTGCTTGCTCCGGAGATTGATGTAATCAGGTGAGCAATGTAGCCTCCTGTACAACTTTCTGCGGTTCCCAAAGTCAATCCACGATTAAGTAAAAGCTGACCGACATGACCTTCGAGGGTATCATTATCAAATCCATAAACGAAGGGTGCGATGACATGAGTAGCTTCCGATACTGCCAGTGCCAGGGTCCTATCCATTTCGTTCTCTTTTCCTTTCTCTCCAACCAGAGAGAGACGAAGACGTACCTGGCCATGTGATGGGAGATAGGCGATGTTAACCGGGTGCTTCGTCAGAACAGGTTCGATCAGATCTGCTAAAACAGATTCTCCCGTGCCTGATGTCCTGATTGTTTTCTGACGATAAGCAATCTGACTCATTGAGAGGACTCTTGGAAGGACACCATGAGTCATGATAAATTTCATTTCATGAGGAACTCCAGGCATGGAACAGAGCATTTTATCATCTTTTTCAAACCACATTCCGGGAGCAGTTCCCATCTCATTTTTAATAATGGTGGCAGCCGTAGGAAGGAAACACTGTTGACGATGCGCTTCGGATATCGGAATATTTCTTCTTAGGAATAGATTCTCCAGCCGAGTATAAGTCTCCTGCGAAAAGATGAAACCACCTCCAAAATAAGCAGCGAGTGCCGTCTTGGTCATATCATCTTTGGTGGGACCCAGACCACCGGTCATGATCACCAGGTCAGCATCACTAAAAGCCCGGTCAAGAGCAGTAATGATGCTTGTGAAATCATCCCTTGCTGTCATTTTTGAAACCAACATAATGCCTTCCTGAGCGAGGATTGCTGCAATCCAGGAGGCATTCGTGTCGACAATCTGGCCAATCAAGATTTCATCTCCAATCGTTATGATTGCTGCTTTCATCGATATGCGATTTCCTTTAAACTAAACAATCGATGCTGACCATTTAGATCTTTGATGATTAATCTGCCCAAAGAATCAACATCTTGTATAAAACCATACAACTCTTCACCCGAAGGCAGGACAAAGGTAGTTTCTTTATTTCGGCGATAGAGAGCTTCCCGGTAACAAAGATCCAGTGCTTTATGATCCTCCCGGAGGGCCCTATAGAAGTCGTCCAGCAATTGAAAAAGTTTAGTCCGAATTTTAAGCAGATCAAATGACAAATTGGTCTCTACACACAATGAAGTGGCATGAAGTAGTTCAGCAGGAAACTCCTTTTGATTAATATTCAACCCAATACCTGCAACTGCCCATTGCCATCTCTTGCCCTGGATTCCATTTTGTATCAGAATACCACCAACTTTCCTGCCTTCAATCATGACATCATTTGGCCATTTGATAGTTACCTGATCTGGCAAATACTGTTTGACTAGCTCAAATACTGCCAGACAGATAGCTTTATTTAGGTAGAACTGATCTTGGACCTCCAGAAATCCAGGACGGAAAATCACTGAGAGCGTCAGGTTTAATCCCGGGAAACTGACCCATTGTGTACCCATCTGACCTCGACCAGCACTTTGGTATGCGGCAAGAATCACCGTGCCTTCTTCGGGTTCGGTACTTGCCAGAAGCTCTACAGCATGCAAGTTGGTTGAGGGTAAGCTCTCAAACTCATACAGAACCTTTCCAACAATATTGCTGTTATCAACAGTACTCAATATATTTTTAAGTAGATTTGTTCGATTAATAATGAAAAGATCACGGATTGTTTCACGTAAAAAAAGAATTTGAATTTCAATAGGCAGCCCTCACTAATACCAACCGAAGATCAGAATCTAGATGAAATTATCATAGATGCTATCAGAGATATCAAAGGTAAAAGGATTACTAAACTTGATCTCAGACAAATTGACGATGCCCCTTCGGATTATTTCATCATTTGTGAAGGCGATTCAAATACCCAGGTAAAAGCTCTAGCGGACAATATCTACAGGAAAGTACTGGAAGGATCGGGATTAAAGCCCAGTCATATAGAAGGTACCGGATCTGCAAGATGGGTATTGGTCGATTATTTTTCTACCATAGTTCATATTTTTCACCCCGAAGCAAGAGCTTTTTATGAACTTGAGGATCTGTGGAGCGATGCAAAGATTACATATTATGAAAATCTGTAGAAGCTGGAAGTCTAAGAATGGAGGATAACAACGAAAAAAAGGACGATAACAACAAACGGTTTAACAAATTCAATTCTTTTTGGATCTATGGATTGATTGCCTTGGTTTTGTTAGCATCTCAGGTATTTTTTGATTCGAGTTTTTCAACCGAGGAGGATATATCCTTTCGGGAATTTGCCACTTTTGTTGAATCCGGTGATGTTAAAAAAGTAGAAGTCGTCAATCAAAAGTATGCCAGTGTTTATATTAAGTCCGATCGGCTTAGTGAATCCCGGCATGCAAAAGCTAATAAAAATCAGTTTAGTTACAGCAGTCCCAACTACCAGTTTAATATTGGCTCCGTTGAGACTTTCGAAACTAAATTGAGGGAATTAAATGAGTCGGTTGATCCGGAAAACCGGGTCGATGTCACTTACGATGAAAAAATTAACTTCTGGGGCAACCTTCTGGGATGGCTCCTTCCTATCTTTTTGATCGTAGCTATCTGGCTTTTTATCATGCGCCGCATGAGTGGAGGAGCTGGTGGTCCGGGTGCCCAAATCTTCAATATTGGCAAGTCAAAGGCTACCTTATTTGACAATAGCACCTTAAAGGTCAATGTCACTTTTGCTGATGTGGCTGGCTTGGATGAGGCCAAAGAAGAAGTTATGGAAGTCGTTGATTTCCTTAAAAATCCAAAAAAATATCAGGCACTGGGTGGTAAGATACCCAAAGGTGTCCTTCTCGTCGGCCCTCCGGGTACGGGAAAAACTCTGTTGGCTAAAGCGGTCGCTGGCGAAGCCGGTGTTCCATTTTTCTCAATATCAGGGTCAGACTTTGTGGAAATGTTTGTGGGAGTAGGAGCCTCAAGGGTAAGAGATCTTTTCCGCCAAGCCAGAGAAAAAGCTCCATGTATCATATTTATAGATGAAATTGATGCAATTGGTCGTGCCCGGGGTAGAAATAATGTTCCTGGAGGTAATGATGAGCGGGAAAACACTTTGAACCAACTTCTTGTGGAGATGGATGGTTTCAGTACCGACAAAGGGGTAATCTTAATGGCTGCTACCAACCGTCCTGATGTTCTTGATAGCGCTTTGCTGCGACCGGGACGTTTTGATCGTCAGATTGGTATCGACAGGCCGGATCTGAAAGGAAGAGAGCAGATATTCAGAGTTCACCTCAAAACTATAAAGATTGCGGAAGAGGTTAAACCAGAAATTTTGTCAGAGATGACCCCTGGTTTTGCAGGAGCAGACATTGCCAATATCTGCAACGAAGCAGCACTGGTGGCAGCACGGAGAGAAAAGACAGCCGTTTATCTCGAAGATTTCACTTACGCCCTGGACAGGGTCATTGGGGGTTTGGAGAAGAAGAACAAGCTAATATCACCGGAAGAAAAAGAAATAATCGCTTTTCACGAGGCAGGTCATGCAGTGTGCGGTTGGTTTTTGGAACATGCTTCACCCCTGGTGAAAGTTACCATTGTACCAAGAGGAGTTGGCACCCTTGGTTTTGCTCAATATCTTCCTAAAGAAGAATATATAACCCGAACGGAACAACTTCTTGACAGAATGTGCATGACCTTTGGAGGTCGGGCCGCAGAAAGAATTGTTTTTGACAAGATTTCTACAGGGGCACAAAGTGACCTTGATCAGGTTACCAAAATGGCCTACAGCATGATATCGATCTACGGAATGAACAGCAAGGTCGGTAATGTTTCTTTCTATGGCATGTCTCAGGACCAGTTTACGAAGCCCTATTCGGACAATACTGCCACCCTCATTGACGATGAAGTGCGCAAATTAGTCGAATCTCAATATGAACGTGCTCAGGAACTGCTGAAAAACCACCGGGAAGAATTGAACCTT
>JBGTCB010000265.1:0-1523 GCA_041748995.1 Saprospiraceae bacterium
TACCGGGATCAGAGCTTCCAACATTGAATTCAATTTACCAAGACCCTCCTATACAATTGATACATTAACCTATTTATCAGAAAAACATCCGGAAAATCAATTCATTCTGATTATGGGTGGTGATAATTTAGTCACCCTTCCCAAGTGGAAGAACTTTAATTTGATTCTGCAAAACTACCAGACCTACGTGTATCACCGGCCAGGGTTGGATTTTTCTCAAACTCCTAAACATGAACATATTAGCATATTGGAAAATTTTCCTTTGCTTGACATTTCATCAACCTACATCAGGGAGTGTCTCCGGAAAAGGATATCAATACAGTATTTGGTTCCCGATGCCGTATTTGAATATCTGGAAGGCAGTAGCATGTATCGCTCATGACTGCGAAACATTACAGATAAAGACTTCGTTTGTAAAGTGATTATGAAACCTTTTTACACACTATGCTTTCTCCTGATTGGATTGTCTGCATCCAGTCAGGTGGACCAGAGAATCGGCACCTGGAAATCTTACCTGCCTTATCGTTTTGGTTGGAGTGTGACACAAAGTCCTGATGCCATATTTTATGGGACCCAATGGGCCCTGCTTAAAGTTAATAAGGAAGACCTCAGTTTAGAATACTTTTCCAAAGTCGAAGGTCTTCACGATATCGGGGTACAAGCGATTGAATATGGCATTGAGGATCAGGTCCTGATTGTTTCATATATCAACAGTAATATCGATTTGATATTTGAAGATGAAATTGTCAACCTAAATCAGATCCGGGCGAATACCCAGATCGTTGAAGACAGGACAATTAATGACATTTTTATCAATTCACCCTATGCATACCTGGCTTGTGGATTTGGTATTGTGCAACTGGACATTCAAGCCCGGGAGTTTGGATTTACAACTTTTACCAATACCCCGGTGAGAGGTATTGTCGTCAACGACAACTTACTTACGATTACTACCGATCAGGGTGTCTATCAAGTGGAGGAAGGTGGAATCGCTAACCTGGCTGATTTCGGAGTATGGAAGAAACTTGGATTTGCTGAAGGATTGCCGGAACAAAATGAGGGGACTAAAATTACCCTCATTGAAAATAACATCTATCTGGGAATTGATGATGAGCTTTATCGTCAAAGTGGGAATCGCTTTGAGTTTATTCACCAGGAATCGGGATTTGATTTCCAGTTTGCGATACAGACCAGCGAAGGAATCCTCACCGGGTGGCTGTGTGAGACCGGTTGTGATAGTAAGAAAATACTGCTGGAACCAGGTGGCACAAAAAAGGTGATAAACAATTGCAGCAGGAAAACGATAGATGCCGTGGTAGACCAACAAGGAAGAGTCTGGTATGCCGACGAAGCACAGGGATACCATTACACCACAGGCTTTACTGGTAATTGCCAGACAATCACTCCAGACAGACCACCCACCCACAATGCAGCGCAAATTGCCTCTTTCGATAAGAAACTTTATGTTGCGACCGGTGGAGTTACTATTAATTATGGGTACTTATTTCGTACCGAAGGATTCT
>JBGTCB010000266.1:0-2052 GCA_041748995.1 Saprospiraceae bacterium
GAATTATCGAGGTGCATGCAATCGGATATAGATCGCCTTCGTTTGTAAGTGCCGACTTAAAGTTACGGACAATATTTATTAAAATGATTCAATTTGCAAAACCAAAACGAAAATAGTCCAAGAATTAGGGGGTTAAACCACAAAACAGTTATGTGTTCTTTCGTTATTGTACCAATCTAACCAAAGATCGAGTTCTTTTTGAATCTCTTCAATACTATTAAATAATTTTATTCGAAAAATAATCGAATAAAACACTTCTTGAATCGTGCGAAGAAACCGCTCACAAATTCCATTGGTCTGCGGTGATTTTGTTTTCTTTCTGGTGTGATCAATATCTTCTAGATCCAGATATAGTTAATAAGGATGGTTTTAAATTTTACCGCACTATTCTGTCCCTCGATCCGTGAGTATCTTCACCCACCTTTCTTCCAGATGTCTTTTTAGTGCTTTCATAGCAACTCAATGTGATACTTCGTCAAAGAATCCTTGATGTCCATGTCTGTCACCCAATCTCGTTCCCATGCATTTTTACGTACTTGGTCCAAAGCCTGATGTGCACTTCGCAAGGATCGATAGCATATGAATTGTCGTGGAATAACTGCTCGAATCTTGCCTCCAAATAATCCTTGATTACTTGCTGAGCAATTCGATCTTCCACCGTGGCTAGCTTCCGCTTCTTCCCACTTCTTGGTATCGATACTTCTTTTACCGCCTGCGGAAAATAACGCCCAGAGGTAAGTCGATTCCTGAGTCTATAAAGATATCCTCCTGGCTTTCTTTGAAAGATTTTAAATCTCTCACCATCTACACCAGCACTACCTTTATTACTCCTTACTTTCTTGTAGGCTCCCCAGACCATTGATCTTGTGATCGGTATTCCTTTTGCCGAAACACTAGTAGCCCTCCTTCCTTTCATGGAAGTTGTCAACGGTATTTCTAGCTGTTTAATACCAACCCTTCGCTCCGCTCCCATTACAGGAGTTTCTCAATACTATGACTGGATCCGCCATCAACTAAAGCATGGTATTCAGCCTCGAAGATGTTTTCTCTCCTTGAGCTTTTCCCTTAGCATTTTTAGAAGACTTCCCCTGTTCCATAATTAAGCTTAAATAGAAATCATGCCCCCTATATTACCGTCTGCCGTATAGCCAGTAAACCAGGTGCCCGCTATACTTGTCCTGCAAACAACATGCAATCGCAGTTTTGACAGATTGTTCGTTTTCTCGACATTTCATCGGAGGTTCATTTTGATTCATCTTTTCTATTTTTTTCTATTTATATCTGACCTGTCTCATCAGGCCTTTTTCCTTAATCGCTTAGTACCAGAAAATCACTCTTCCAACACCTTTAAGGCGATTTGTAGACTTTGCCTGAACAGCATCTAACAGACCGCGTGTCGCCCTAGCTTTGGCGGTGGCGCGGGGCCTTCCTCCATCTTAATTATAGCCTTGTTCTCAAACCCTCTTTAAGGTAATTAAGTGGGTAAATTCCATTCAGGGCACACGATGTGTGCCAACGCTTTTGCGATATGGAGGGGCTGTGGCGATAGCCAGCTGGTCACTTATCGCTTGTGTGTACCCAGCATGGGCATCTTTTCCGTATGAGGATACGAATTTAAGAATGGCTTACCTCTCCAAGTGGTTACAAGGAAATCCGACTCGGAAGTCCTCCTTGTGCCTTCAAAAGTTAATTGGGTTGTCCTAATGAATAACCCTTCGCTCAAATTTCTATATTTGGCTTCGTCCACCATTTACCTGTATATATTGTACTTTTATGTAGTCGCCACCAGGTGATATAAATTGGTAAATTATGGAAAGAAGAGCATTTCTCAAAACGGGTACCCTGGCAGCGGGTGCCTGGATCACAGCATCCTCGTCGCTACCGGTTGAAGACAAAATAAAAGTGGGGATTGTGGGCACTGGATGGTGGGGCACCGATTACCTGCTGAGGTACGCCTTACATTCTGATGCATTTGAAATCGTGGCTCTTTGTGATGTCAACGAAATCGCTCTTAAAAATGCCGCAGCTAAACTCGGAGAGGCCGGATCTCCC
>JBGTCB010000267.1:0-4090 GCA_041748995.1 Saprospiraceae bacterium
AACAAACCAGGTCAAAACCCATCCTGGTATATTTAAATAAATTCTCTTTCGGTGGCACATCAGCAGCACAATCAATCATGGTAGGAATGCCATGCTTTTTACCAATGGCCAGAAATTCGTCATATTTTACCTGACCATCCGGATTACCATAATTTAAAAACCAGAGCATCGCCGTTTGATCATTGATCGCTGCTTCCATTTCAGCCGCTGTTTCCACCAGAATCAATTTGACTCCACAGTTACTTAGCGCATGGGCATAACCGATATGATGCGATTTTTGCATTATAACTTCGCTCTTCATACCGGTCAGATCCGTTGGAACCCGGGAGGCCTTCTCAGAATCCGTTCCGGTTAACACACCAGCCAGCCCTAATGTCAGAGCTGAAAAACATCCAGAGGTGACTGTTGCTGCTTCACATTCCAGCAGTTCGGCAATTCGTGAACCGACTTTATCCTGTAAATCATCAATATTGACATACTGCTTTGATGCATAATTAATGGCATCCATAACATCATCCCGCATAAGACATCCCGACATAGCAGTATAGGTACCGGCGGCATTAATAAATGTCCGCACACCCAATTCCTTGAAGTAATCCCTGTAAGGCTTTCTCCCCACCAAATCTTCGGTCTCTTCCGGTTGGCCTAAAAGGTGATGACCTCCGATAAAGCCGCCCACCAGTGGCAATGCCGACAAATTCCTGATTAATGTACGTCTGTCTATCATGATCGAATTGTGATTATTTAGTCAATTAAAAATTAAGTATTTTAACAGAGACATTCATTGCACTGAAGCCATATCTGCATTTTTCTGCAAGGCACTGTGGTCATCCATTCTGACGTTCGAAGATCTCAGAGTGGTTCTATGTTCTCATCCTCTGCCCACTGTCAATACCCACTTTGTCTCTCCCAAAGATAGGGCATTCTCTCCCGGGTTCAGATTTTATTTCTACGAATTAGCCAGGTACCGTTGAAGGAAGCCTGCCCTGAGGTTGTCGTAAAATCAATCCACAGCGGCAATACAATCCATCTCCACCAAAGAGTCTCCCGGTACTCCACCATAAGTGGCTACCGTGGTCCGTACCGGAGGATTTGGACCGAACCGGCCCCGGAATACTTTATTCATCCCCTGGTAATCGGCAAGATCAGCCAAATAGACATTGACCTTCAATACTTTATCCATGGATGAGCCATTTTTCTCCAGTTCCTTCTGTAATTCATTGAGAACATGGTCGGTGTGGGATGTAATATCTCCATCAAAGTGTGCTCCCTTTCCAGCTATATACAACGTATTACCATGCTTTACTGCACCGGAAAACAAGGGCACATCCTGATCCATAATAATCTCGCCAACCACTTCTTTGCTGGTCGAGCCTTTAGTAGTGGCTGCCTTGGCTATTGCACTGGCACCAAAAATCGCTGCTAGTGACATTCCAATCTTCTTAAAAACTGATCTTCTATTTTCCATAAGTAAACTGTTACTGTTAATTAATAAATTATGATTGTTTGGTGTCTGTGAAAGAAAATTCGTCATTCTTGTAAAAATATCTAATTACTCCGATTCTCTAATGTTCCTCCTGTGTGGTATGAGATCCTGCTCCATTTACAATGAATATGACACGATAAATTTGTTGCTCCATGCACATCAAAGAAGGATATCCTCCTAAAGCGAAGGCTATGTTCCCAAGATGTTTTCGTCGGGTTCCTCTTCGATCTCTTCATCTCCGGTGGGCCTTTCCCGCCACCAGGTCGCAAGTGATCCGCCGGAAATATTCATCCAGGGACCAAATACTGCCGGAGCCAGACCTACTGTAGCTACCTTGCCCATTTCCAGAGCAATCCCGGATGCCAGACCTCCATTTTGCATGCCTACCTCAAGAGCAACTGTTCGACAATCCCGTTCAGGTAAATTAAATAATCGACCTCCCCAATATCCCAGGACATATCCTAATCCGTTATGGATGATTGCAGCAATAATCAATGCAAAACCGATCGTGAGTAAACTATCGCGACCCGCTGCCGTAATAATGCTAATAATTACCGCAATACCGGCCATCGATACAATCGGCATAGCATCATCAAGCCACTTGGCCTTACCATGAAAAAAATGATTAAAAACTAAACCTCCGATGATCGGTAAGATCACAATTTTAATAATACTCCACATCATCGCCCAGAATTCGATAGGCACATATTCGGCTGCCAGCCACTTCATCAATAACGGGGTCATAATGGGTGCTATCAGTGTAGCTACTGCTGTAAGTGTGACTGACAATGCGACATTGGCTTTTGCCAAATAAGACATCACATTCGATGCAAGACCACTGGGCGATGACCCAATTAAAATGACACCGGCAGCAATTTCAGGAGGAAATGCAAAAATTTTAGCCAGGGCCAACCCAACAAATGGCATAATTGTGAATTGACAAATGATACCAATACCCACACTTTTTGGCATTTTAATCACTCCCACAAAATCTTTGATACTCATGGCCGTGCCCATACCAAACATAATGATCTGTAACAAAGGAACAATGAGATTTGACATTTTAAAGCCTGCCAGCTCTTGAAACGGGGCCGGATGAAACATCGAAAGTACAACGGCACCAAAAATTATGATACTGTAAGAAAATCCCTTAAGGAATGGATGTGGTCGAATTGCCAGAGCCAAAAAAAGTAAAAAAGCAAATAAAGGAAGCCCCATATCTTCTTTTTGCCCGGTAAAAAAAAGAACTATAGAAATGAGCAAGGCAGCAATGCTAAGCCAGCCAGAAATTTTATAAATAGTTTTCAATTCAATATTTTTTAAGATTAGAATTTTGGTAGCACTAATTTTTTAATCTCCTTCCAAAGCTTCGACAATTGTCCTCAGAAAATTGCAGGGAATACACTTAAGTCACCCAAGCCAATTTGCAATCTGCCTAAATTGTTCCTCATTAAAGTGGTATATCACAAGGGCATCTCTATTTACCTCTGAATGAGATTGAGCGAGATTGATAGAGGTGTGCCCATTAATTAATTTGACCATGTAGGTCTGCTAAGTCCATTCAAATCCCAAACCACGGTACCTTCTCTTAAAGTCAATTCACAGATAATTTTCTGTTTTCCATTGACTTTCCAGCCATTGGTATCCACGAAGCCAAAATCTCCGTTTAACACGTTGAGGATGGCTACATCTGCTTCAGCTCCGGGAGTGAGATGACCTAGTTCCGTTCGATTGATGACCTGAGCCGGTTTCCAGGTACTGGCAGCAATCACTTCCGGCATGGTCATACCCAGAAAAAGACATTTTGACATGATGTTGAGCATGTCTTTCATTCCTCCGTTCATACTTCCTGTATGTAAATCCGTACTGATCGTATTCGGTTTTAACCCCTGCTGAACGGCGGGAATAGCCTGGTCCCAAAGAAAACTGCCACCTCCATGACCTACATCCATAATAATACCTCTTTTTTGAGCCTCATACACAAAAGGTCTGACTTTGGAAGTTGCCGGATCTACTATGGGTTCCCGTTTTCCAACATGAGCATAACAATGGGTGAAAATATCCCCAGGCCGCAGTTTGTCAAAAAACAATGTCTCGATCGAATGAGGAGGTTCCGTACCTCCAAAATCGACCATGACCGGAATGTTAGCTAACGTGCCCGCCATAACCGCTTGTTCAACCGGTGTCCATTCGGGTCCGTAATAATGTGCCACTTTGATTCCCACAATAAATTCCGGATAAGCACTTGCTTCCATTGCGGTGAGTTTAGCATCCATATCGGCCAGATTTTGCTCAATGGCACCTCCGGCCATACCGGAACCGACAATATTTAAAAAAGATAAGACTCTTGTTTTGGAGCGATCAATTGTCTGACTCTTAAACGTCTTAAAGTTACGCCAACCCGCTCCCCCGACATCCACAACGGTCGTGACACCTACCCTCAGAGTAAAACCATCAGGGGGCAATGCCGTATAACTATTCGCAAGATAATTGTCGGGTACCGTGCCATGAAAATGATGACCGTGTATGTCTATCAAGCCCGGTACTACCAATAAACCGGTTGCATCAATTACCCGGAAAGCTTCCGTGCCCAGATCAGCACCA
>JBGTCB010000268.1:0-2533 GCA_041748995.1 Saprospiraceae bacterium
TGGTGTTACTTCACGACGTAAAGCAGTTGATCTGGTCAAGGAAGGGAAGGTATCGGTTAATGGTGAAATTATTTTGGAGCCATTCTTTCTGGTCAACGAAAATGATCTGGTATCATTGGAGGGTAAAAAAATAACACCCGAAGTATCTCTGGTCTATATCTTATTAAACAAACCTAAATATACTATCAGCACAACCTCAGATGAGCTTGATCGGAAGACCGTCCTTGATATTATAAATTTTGAAGGTAAAGAGCGCTTGTTCCCGGTAGGCCGACTGGACCGCAACACAACCGGCTTGTTATTGTTGACAAATGATGGAGATCTGGCAAAGAAACTTTCTCATCCTTCTCATAAAGTTCAAAAAAAATATATTGTCACTCTTGATCGGTCGCTCGGGCAGGAAGACTTCGAACGAATCAAACAAGGTCTCGAGCTCGAAGATGGTCCAGCACCGGTTGTTGACATCCAGATGGTTGATGCAGATGGTTTCGAAATTACGCTCACCATTGTAATCGGAAGGAATCGAATTGTAAGGCGGATATTTGAATTTCTTGGCTATGAGGTCAAGCGGCTGGATCGTACCCATTATGCCGGACTTACGAAAAAAGGATTGCCAAGGGGGCATTATAGACTACTCGAACCACGGGAAGTCATCATGTTGAAACATTTCATCTGATTTATCTTGATTCAATCGGTGTCATTTTTGAATAACTTATAGGAGATAAGCGGTTGACAATTGAACGGAGTTTTAGGGGTGCCCTTTTATAAATCGATACTATTCGACCGTAAACTTTAGGTCGATATTGCACTCAAAAAAAACCGGAGTCGGTGCTCTTACCCGCAGGGAAACTAGAAAATTGATCGTATGATGGTCAAGTACATCCGCATAATCAGCGTCAAAGGGTAGTATATTGATATTCCTGCCAGCATTTACCGGTACAAAATCCGTCAGAAAGACATCGGTATCATCGTCCTGGTTAAGACCCTGGTAAACAGAGATTCCAATCTCCTCAATGAAATCAAAATCGATATCCCGGTGCAATGATGAAAAAATAGCAGACGCCGGGCGAATGATCAGTACCCGATCTTCCGGAACATCAAATTGATTTCTGAGTGCCTGGATGTTCGTACCAACATTTGTGATTTTATAAAAATGTCTGTCGAAGGGATTCAGTCCGGCGGCTATTTCAAAATTCAACCGGATAGGAATTTCAAATAAGATCTGCTCTTCCTTACGACAACTCAGGAGAGTAAACAGAATTGGAAATAAAACCCAGATTGATTTCTCACCCATATGATATAGCAAACGTCAAGACAAAAGTATTCGGTGTCTTCACTGGGGAATAAAAACACAATAACAGTGATATTTACATCAAATGTATATTATAATCTTATATTTGTTCACTTAACCCAATTCTTATCATGAGCAAAGAAAATTCAGAAAAACTTAAGGCTTTACAGCTTACTGTTGACCGATTGGAGAAGACATATGGCAAAGGTTCAATTATGCGACTGGGAGATAAGCAGGTGGTTGAAGCAGAAACGATTTCAACCGGATCTTTAGGTCTTGATGTCGCTTTAGGTATTGGTGGATTTCCAAGAGGACGTGTCATCGAAATCTTCGGTCCTGAATCTTCTGGTAAAACCACTCTGGCAATTCAGGCAATTGCCGAATGTCAACGTAAAGGTGGTATTGCCGCTTTTATTGATGCTGAACACGCCTTTGACAGATCATATGCAGAAGCACTGGGTGTTGATACTGAAAATCTGCTGATTTCTCAGCCTGATAATGGAGAACAAGCACTTGAAATAACCGAAAATTTGATTCGTTCGGGGGCTATTGACATCATTGTGATAGATTCAGTCGCTGCACTGGTGCCCAGGGCAGAGATCGAAGGGGAGATGGGTGATTCAAAGGTAGGATTACAGGCAAGATTAATGTCTCAAGCCATGCGAAAGTTGACCGGAACCATCGGCCGTACTGGCTGTTGTTGCATTTTCATAAACCAATTACGCGAGAAGATCGGGGTCATGTTTGGAAATCCCGAGACGACCACTGGGGGTAACGCCCTTAAATTTTATGCATCCATGCGCCTCGATATCCGACGTAGTGGCTCAGCTATAAAGGACAAGGAAGGAAATGTCGTGGGAAATACTGTTAAAGTAAAAGTTGTTAAAAACAAACTCGCTCCACCATTCCGCGTGGCCACTTTTGACATCATGTATGGTCACGGCATCAGCAAAGTAGGTGAAATCGTTGACCTGGGTTCAGACCTCGATATCTTAAAGAAGAGTGGATCTTGGTTCAGTTTTGAAGGTACCAAAATTGCCCAGGGCCGGGAAGCGGCTAAGCAATTTATGCTTGATAATCCCGAAGTGGCCCAGGAGATCGAAAATTTGATCAAGCAGAAGATTACAGGCCGGAGTGTAACCGAATCTGCAGAGGAAGGAGCTGCTGAATAGTATAACCATTAAACCCGGATCCTTAATACAAAAGTGGTTGTAGTTATAATAGTCTAACTTGGAAGACCAG
>JBGTCB010000269.1:0-6038 GCA_041748995.1 Saprospiraceae bacterium
AATTCTTTATTTTTAGGTTGCCTAAATCGTTACTTGAAGAAATGGCCAATGATTGAAATTAAATTTTTGTCCTCCACTCGACCTTCTAATACGGTAACAGAAGGAGAGGAGCAGGGAGCAATCAAAGCGGTAAACATGCTATTGTCTTGTGCTTGAAAGCCGGGACTTAAAGTAATCGATTGATCAGCCGTAAAGGTTACCTCCGCCCCTGCTTCTACGACCACGCTGCCATTTGTCATGATGGTCTGGCTGGCTCGTTGGATGAAGGTTCCATTGTATTGTACGGGCTGAATGGTAATGACATCCCCATCACAATCGGGTAACGCAGGGTCGTAATAAATACAGATGGAAAAATCTTCCTGGGTAGAAATGCCAAGATTCCCATCAAAAGTACCGACAGCTAGTTTATATTCCGTTCCCGCAGTAAGGTTAGTCCCGGCCGGCGAAATAGCATAGCCGATAGGTACTATGTCGTTGCAGGCCTCATATAAAACCAAAGCACAGTCTTGAGAACTGCTGCTCATGGCTTCAAACCCATAAAAGCCTGTGCTGGACGGCGTAAAAGAATACCATACCTCTGTAAAATTGGAGGAAAGAGTTCGAATGGCACAGGTAGTCGAACCATTAGTAGGCGTACAGTTAAAATCCGTCGATTCGGTGATTACTTGCATTGCCGGGCTGGTGTTGGCACATACGTCATTCGGAGGAGCAGCACAGGTTCGAATACAAAAATCAAAGGTGGCGGGCAAGTCGGTACTTGCGTCTGCCAGCGTCCGTACTTTTGCATAATACGTTCCAGCCCCCACATCTACGGATAAAGGGGCGTGCCCGGAAGCCACAGGCGTCAAATTGCCACAGCTGCCCGTATAAAGATCAATATATGCAGCTTTTCTAGGTATATGTAAAAGGTTGGAGACCGCCCCGAAATTATCGGCTGAGATCGTTATGCGCTCAGTGCTACTTGAGGTATAGCTAAACCAGACATCGCCCTTTTGCCCACTTTGCGTGGAATTATTGGCTAATTGTGTGGAAGCCTGCACTTTATTTTCGCAACTGGCAGTCGTGGAAGCATTCACCGGGATAGCTCCTGCGCATTCATCATTGACGGGTGGCGTAACGGGACGGACGCAAATGTCGAAGGTGCTGGGAATACGAATACCAAATCTCGAATTTCCAGGAGTCACTCCAATATTATACCTTATCCCCGCTGTAACATACAGGATTAAAGGGGCAGTTACATTTTGTGCTAAAATTTCTGCTTGATCACCTTCACTCGGACGGCAATTATTGCCACCTGAACTATATGAAAAAAAAACTAAAGGGAAAGTCGCAAAGTCGGGGGAAGGCATAATATTACCATAGCGGCCGACAAAGTTATTGACTTCAATGGTGAAATAACCGGAAGCAGAAGGTGTAAAATTAAAAGTTGCACCAGCATATTCATCAGCAAGGCTTGTGAAACCTGATTTTTTGTTGGTGCAGGAAATGGTAGGTGAAACAGCCATACTGGTGGCATTATCGCATTCATTATTACTTTGAAAAGAAGTTTCCCGAAAAAGGCACAAGTCAAAATTTGCCGGCACAGCAGTACCATTATCATCTACTATCGATACGGAGAGGTAATAGGTAGATCCTGGTGTGGCGGTGAAAAATGCGCCGGGTGCAGTACCACCGCAACTAAGTGTTTGCAAACCTCCTCCGCAAGTCCCCTCAAAGATAGATAATACGGCTTGTGTAGGTTCGGACCCTCCTATTCCCTGTAGGTTGTACACCGCAATGACGAAGTTAGAGTGGGTGGGGGTAAATTTGTACCACACCTCATTGGTTATGGAAACAAAAAAATCAATGCTGTCAAATGGCTGGCAAATCGTAACGTCGGCAGGGTGGTCAGTCGTGGCACCGAGGGTAGTCCCCGAAATGGGATTATTGCAGTTAAAGTCGGTTGATTGGTGGATAACCTGGGCGTTTTCACAAGTATTGTTTGCTGGTACAGCAGTAAGGTTAAAAATTGGTGGTCCGGATTGGATGTCAAGTCCGTTCGCAGTAGGACTTGCTATGAAAGCATTGGGCCTATCACCAATGATCTCACTGAATAATCTTTCTCGAAAAGGCTGGCCAGGTGTGAGAACAGTAGCGTTAGATGGATGGAAAAAGGGATGTGAATTGGTCGTTTGACCGCTGGAGTTGCGTTGGTGGTTTGGGTTGAATGGATTGATAATTTGTCCAATTACATTTCCTCTTGTCAGATGGTGGATACCTGAAGTGTCCATACCCGGAGACAAGGTTTCCGTAGACCATGTCTGCCCCCAACCACTGCTGGGATGGGAGATCATCAGCAAAAGGGTGACGAAGCATGTAAGATGTAGAACCTTATGCTCGAAAAAAATAAACCTTTCATCCATAGGGCGAATTTAGTGATTTATTCCCGTTTAAAGGTACACTAACACCCTTGAGCTCAAAATGAAATAGAGAGACTATGCTTGCGTTGAAATTCAAGAAGACCTGTCAAAAAAAAAGAATATACACAATTACTCTCTCGTCACTTTCAGCATCTTCTCGGTGGCATCCATTACCTACGCCATGTTGGCTATGAGCCCGGAACGAACACACGGCACTTTGAAAAAGGAAGATGTAGGTAAGAAAGCGGGTAATCCCTTGTTTTTTGGTAATTTCAAAAAGCTTTCAGAAAAGGAATATGAAGAGGCTATCATTGAAATGGTAAATGACCGGGACTTTGTTTACCGCTCGTTGATCCAAGACATCTATTACCTCGGGTAAGTTTTGGAAAAAAAGCGCTTCCAGCTCCGGATGTCTCAATTGCTGTTTACGTTGGGATTTGTGCTCATGCTGGTCTTGACTTTCATTTTCAATTATACGATAAATTGATGGAACAACCAGATAACCAACTGATGTATTAAATGTCAACTTATAATGCCGGGATTCTAGCAAGCGATTTTTGGCGCTATGAGAGGGATACCTACTGACTACCTAGAGACACGATCAAGACTGATCAAATGCGTATCTGGGTAAAGATGCTAACCACTATGACCTTCGCAATCACTTCTAATGAGCCTTATCATTAAGTGGTCCTGGTCCAACGCACAATCAAGATGATAAGATCGCTTGACTTTCAGACCAAAATATCAGGTCTTAAAAAGTCCTGTTTGCTTGGAAGATTTTTTCAAGGTGCGTTGATCGAAAACGGCACTCTTGCGTATGCCATATTCGTAGCCAGTCCGGAGGGATGGCCTTGGTTTTGATTTCGACTACCGACGCTGGTGGTTGACACAAGGCTTTGAAGCCAAAGGGATCATGTCAGCAATCCCGGCATATCCAGACTGATAGCTATTTAACCTTACAGAGGTTTATCACAATTTGTGGAATGGACACTGTGATTAATATGCGCAGCTATCATTTCATCGCTTTCTGGTGCCAATCGATTGATGGATCCGGTCACCTGCTGCCTGGAGGAAGTGAGAGAACTTGATCATTGCAAGTCTACTTCTGCCCATCACTAACTTCCTTTATTCTCCTGAATAATAAGTGCCTCTCGTTGTTCCCAAGAAAATTCGTCAATGAGTCGACATATTCCCATCCTCGCCTGGAAACGTAGTTAATGATGGAAGCAGCATATCTGAATTTGATAGTCTCGCCAGTCTCATCGGTAATATGATCCCTTCTTCCCCGGATGTCATCTTCAGTATCAAAGTATACTAGTCCAATATAAGCACCTCTCGTCACATCTCTTTCTATAGTAATGTATTCAATGTCCAGCTCATTTATATTTTCTCCCTTCACATAGAGTTGAGCAAATGCCAGACACGGTAAAGCACTGGCCATGATAATTAATAGGTATTTCATATCGATAGTTGTTTTTTAAAATCCTTCATTGCGAATGTCGAAGATTGATGCACACCTCTGTTGCTCTATATCTATTCTTTGTCAGCTTCGTTACGAAGAGTAATAAGTGTTCAATTGTTTAATCATGCCTATTCCATTTTTGTGAATCCCGGCCTTTTCTAATTCCCATATTGATCCTGCACATTCTGTTCACATAATTTTGATTTTTTATATTATCAGACTGAACAATGAGATAGTGTTTCTTTACCGATCGGGATATTCATGACTTTTTGGCCTTAAATCACCTGGTTATGTTCATGCTCCTCGGTACCTGGAACCAATATTAGATCACATTCTAAAGCCTCTTCAAGTTTCATAAGTGTTTTTAGAGTAAAATTATGGAAGCCAGATAGCAATCTGCTGATTTCAGATTCTTCTTTGTTAAGAATTTTTGCTAAGGTTTTCTGATCCAGATCTTTATGTTTCATCTGGGATCCAATTAATTTCCTAAGAGCATAGGATTTTCCTGCATACTTTTTACTAAATACAGAAGTGTTGCTGATTCTACGTATAAATTCTTCTTTTTTCATTTATGATCTATTTTAATTTAATGAACGATAAATTCCGGGCTTTTTGGGATTTGGAGAAAAGTTTTTTTGTAATGTTGTCAGGGCTGGTTAAATTAAATTAGAGATTTGAACACTAGACTTTGGGCCAAATTCTATTGTACACAACGCCACAAATAGCCTTACAGCCTTTTACGGGATTTTCTTTTATCTGTAAAACCTCCAATTATTGGACATTTACAATCGCAGAAAATGCATCATCCATTGGGCCACTACCAATGCATCAGGCATCTTTTCCAGACTAGCCAGGCCTTTTTCTGTTTTTTCCTGACCGATTTTAGCCACTCGCCCGATCATTAATGCCCGGGCATATTCCGGGGAAAATTCCGGATGTCCCTGGATACCCAGCATGCGGTCACCGACACAGAACATACCCACCGGACAGTCGGGAGATTTTGCCAGCAAACGGGCATTTTCGGGCATGACTTGTACCTGATCCTGACAGCTCATTATTAAATGCACCGGATCTTGAAAAGGTACCATCCAGGGTTGCCGTTCAGCGACGGTAAAGGGATGGATTCCTACACACCAGCCTTGATCGCCCTTCAGGACCTGGCCTCCCAGCGCTTCGGCGAGGAGCTGATGTCCGAAACAGACGCCGATGTAGTATTTATTATCTACATGGATTTCCTGCACTAATGCCTTAAGCCGGTGTATCCAGGGCAGGTCGTCGTACACCGAGTATTTCGAGCCGGTGGTCAGGTAGGCTTCGCATTCATCTACAGTAGCCGGAAACCGGTTTTGGGTGACGTCATAAACATGCAGTTTGATGTCCGGCAAAAGTTCTTGGAACATCTCCGGATAATCGCCTCCGATCGATTGAAGATGGTCCGCGACATGATCACACTGTAATAAACCTATCTGCATGTTATATTCCGAACTTTAAACAATTTTCAGGTGAAAAGACTTTGGACGGGTCAGCATTTCATATCCCAATCTCGACAAAGTTACACCTCGGCCAGAATCTTTGACGCCGGACCAGGCTAACGCCGGATCGAGATAGTCGCACCTGTTCATAAAACAGGTACCGGTCTCCAGCTGATCACCCAGCCGGATAGCCCGGTCCGGATCCTGGGTCCAGACTGAGGCCGTTAGTCCGTAAGGGCTGTCATTCATCAACCGGATCGCTTCGGCATCATCTTTCACCGGCATGATACCGACCACCGGTGCAAAACTTTCTTCCCGCATGATATCCATCGAGTGGTCTACTTCAATCAATACTTGCGGGGCCATGTAGGGGGTTCCTTCCTTATGCTTCTCAAAAATGCCCGGGTCGATCAGCGCTCTGGCTCCTTTGGCGACCGCCTGGCTAATCTGATTCATAGCAAAATCAGCCGCTGCGGTACGTACCATTGGTCCCAGCGTCGTTTCCGGTAAAAACGGATTGTCCAGCCGGTATTGCCTGGTCAGTTCTACAAATCCTTCGACAAACTGATCAAATAATTTTTCATGCACATAGATCCGTTCGATACCGCAACAGGACTGGCCGGAATTAAAAAATGCTCCGTCCACCAGATTCTCGATTGCATGTTCCAGATTGGCATCGGCCAATACATAAGCGGGATCTTTGCC
>JBGTCB010000270.1:0-1747 GCA_041748995.1 Saprospiraceae bacterium
TGCTTAGAGCTTTGAGGGTGTCCTGATTTGCCTCCCCCACCGGTTTACCGTTTATTTTGGTGGTTTTTATACTATGTCCAGGTACCAGAAGGCGTAAAGCCGGATCTCCCAGGAGGGTAAACTTTCTGGCATTGGTACCCGATGTGTCTGCCGCATTGGCGTTTTTTGCAGTCACCAGGATTTCGCCGATTGTTTGCATTTTACCATCGACCGGTGTAAATAAGTGATCAAAGACGGATCGTGTCAATCGTTCATTGGAACGCGCATAGACAGCTCTTACTGTTGTAAATAAAGCAATACTGCCACCGGTAGGATGGGTCAGTGAGTATTCTCCCGCTGTAATCCGGCGGGGGTCATCATAACCGGCAAAAGAACAGGTTGCCGTGATCAATAAGGGTAATCGATCCAGGTTATTCCATTTATCAATGTCTTCCCGAACCAGAACTCTTTCCTGTGCCCAGCCATTAGCCCCACCATGTCCGATATAGTTGACAACCAGCTGACCTTTAAACAAGTTGTTATTGATAGCTTCCTTGGCCTTAAAATTAAACACTCCACCTGGTGTATTTTCCTGTTCAAAGGCATCCAGGTAGACCTTATTCACATTGAAAACCGGGTAGTTTGCTTTGGTCATTTCCGCGATGTCGTCGGCACTATTGATGTGCCTGTTGCCGTCTTCATCATCAGCGACAAACAGAATACTGACTCTCCAGTCCCCCAACGACTTTTGACTCACTTCGTAATTGATGATTTTATCAGTGACAATCTTTGCCTCATCAGGAGTGCGCACTGGTAGTCTGCCCACTGCTATGTCCAGAGCACCTCGCCAATTACCCCCCTCATTATCATCAAGCAGAGCATAATAATCATCGGAAGGGAATGACTCAATCGGATGTAGTGATCGCTCGGTTTCAAATACGGGAATAAAAGATTCATTATTCAGTTCAGTGTAGATATGACGGTAGTCGAACGATCCATCACCAAACAGTAAGAGGTAGCGAAATTCAGGATATTTTTTATAAAGCATCCTGGTAAAATCACGGATGGCAGTTGGATCTGTTTTTCCGGAGGAGAACTCATTAAATACCTGGTTTACAGGGATGTTTGCAACCCGGAAGTTATTAAAACTCTGACGGTGAGAAGCCAACCTCTCTGCAGATTCCTTAAAGTTAGGGTGATAGATTAAAACATAATCCACTGCCTCAAGACCATGCAAATTTTGATTTTCGATCTTGCCAATTGCCTCAGCAGACAATGTCTGGCTGGGGTCAAAAGCTACAAATGTTGAACGGAGTTCCTGGAATGCAGTAAACCGCGCATCTGAGGCACTGATTTCTGATTCCTGTATCCGAGGTGTAAGGGGGTGGGTGATATCCCAAATCTGCAGGGAGGAAGGAACACCTGTCAGATTATATGTACAATTTTCACCAACCGGAGCCCTCAGGTCGGAAAAGATCAACTGATCACCACGGAAATTTAATTTTGCTCTGAAATTAAATTCGAGGTAATCTAACCAACCTTCATTATTATTTCCCTGATTGGGGTAGTTGATTGTGATTTCTGGATTGTTTGTATTGATCCTTAGGGAGTCATTGTTAATGGTGCCAAATTTTGCATAATCTGTTTCGATCTCAAAAACCTGTGTAATCGAAATTCTAGCTTCTTTTTTTACCCCGGCCACATCCAGAATAACATGGGAAACCTCACTTGAACGCCCAAGAAATTGCATGTTGACATAGATCATCTC
>JBGTCB010000271.1:0-6065 GCA_041748995.1 Saprospiraceae bacterium
GCGGCGAGACGAAGGAAGATACCGGGTCGTAACTGACTGAGGATCAACAAAGTCAGAAACGACGAAAACGGCTGAGTTCTTTTTAAAGAAAAAGTGATCTGACAAATATCAGCGCAAGTTGGGTATTTCAACAGCCTCCTAAACATTGCCAAGCCAATGGGGGCGGCTTGTAGTATACTCATGGTCGTCATTTTAAAGATGATCGATACCACGATAAAACCAAATACGATGCCAGAAAACTGCGGCTACACAGTAAACATATCGCCTCCTTAACAATCACCACAGGTCTTCGGACCGGAAATTGAAGGAAAAATTGATTCCACTGAAATTTCTAACTCATGGTGATCTCCGGTCAGGTGGCAGATATATGGAATCGAGTGAAGGTGACCAACCAATATTTTTGAAGAACAATATCCTGAAATTTGTGGTTTTAGTCTATGGGGCACATCTATTTACCCCGTTCATGGTAAAAACAATTTTCTTCGAAAATTTATTTTATAATATGCTGAGCCCTAAGTTGATAAAATTGTCCCCGTGACTGAGAATAGTGATATTTCTTCACAGCGTAAAAAAGACCATCTGGAACTAGCCCTTCAGTCAAGGGTTGGTAAGGATATGATTGATGATCGATTTTACTATGAACCGATCATTGAGAGTCATCCTTCCTCTGAATTACTTCTCAGAAAGACATTTTTAGGTAAAGTATTACGTACACCGATCTGGGTGTCAAGCATGACCGGCGGTACGCTAATGGCTAAGACGATTAACCACAATCTGGCGAGGGTCTGCAAGGATTTTGGAATGGGGATGGGTTTGGGGTCTTGTCGTTCGCTGCTATACAGCGACGAAGACCTTCCCGATTTTGATGTCAGAGGTCTGATCGGTGACGACCTGCCCTTGTATGGTAATCTGGGTATCGCCCAAATTGAAAAACTGATTGAAACGCATGATTTCAATCGGATCAATACCCTCATAGAAAAACTACAGTTAGATGGCCTGATCTTGCATATAAACCCGTTGCAGGAATGGTTTCAACCCGAAGGAGATCAGATATTGAAACCTCCTATCGATACCATTAAGAGACTATTGGACGTAGCCAGATATCCTGTGATTGTGAAGGAAGTGGGGCAGGGTATGGGCAGGGAAAGTCTGGCAGCTCTCCTTAAATTGCCCCTGGCAGCAGTAGATTTCGCAGCCAGCGGAGGTACTAATTTTGCCCTTCTTGAACTTTTGCGCTCTAAAGACCTTTGGAGGGAAGAACTGCAGTCATTGACCCGAGTCGGACACAGTGCCCTTGAAATGGTAGCAATCACTAATCAGTTGATCGAGGAATTAGCTGGTGAAATACGTTGTAAAGAAGTTATTATCAGTGGTGGCATTAACAATTTTCTGGACGGAGATTATTTAATGAATAAAATCAGGACCAGTGCTATTTATGGGCAAGCTTCGGCATTTTTAAAACATGCTATGGAAAGTTATGATCAACTCCATAAATTTGTGGAAACTCAGGTAGAGGGCCTGTCAATGGCACAAACCTATTTACGGGTTAAGTAGTATTTCCATGCAAAAATCAATCACCGGTTTTTCAAAGCTTTCGAAAAGAAAGAAACTCCAGTGGATCGTTGAAAATTTTTTCAGAGATCCGGAAAAGGTCATGAAAGAATTAATGAGTTACTGGCTCATAGACGAAGAACAACAAAATTTACTCGACCGCTTTAGTGAAAACACCATCAGCAACTTCTATTTACCCTATGGAGTAGCCCCTAATTTTTTAATCAATGGAAAATCCTATTGCATTCCGATGGTCATTGAAGAGAGCTCGGTAGTTGCCGCAGCAGCGAATGCCGCTAAATACTGGCAACAAAGAGGGGGATTTCATACGGAAATCATTTCGACCGAAAAAGTGGGTCAGATACATTTCATATGGCCGGGTGATATCAAATTGCTGGAGAGCAGATTTGAAGATCTAAAAGAGAAGATGCTGGGATGTGCGCAGAATCTGACCAAAAATATGATGAGCCGGGGTGGAGGCATCACGAGTATAGATCTGATAGATCTTTCTGATAGATCGGCAAACACCTATCAGATTATGGTCAATTTCAAGACAGCCGATTCAATGGGTGCCAATTTCATCAATTCCGTTTTGGAAACCTTTTCCAAGGTGCTCATCGAATATGTTGCCGGCGATCCGGAGTTTGGACCAAACCGGCAAAATCTCGAAGTGATCATGTCGATCCTCTCAAATTATACACCGGATTGTCTTGTAAAGGCATGGGTCGAGTGTGAGGTCAGTAAACTTGGTACTTTTGAATCATATGGCGCTGAACAATTAGCAAAAAGATTTGAAAAAGCGATCCAGATCGCAAAGATTGATCCTTATCGCGCTACCACACACAATAAAGGCATATTTAATGGAATCGATGCCGTCGTGATAGCGACTGCAAATGATTTTCGGGCAGTAGAAGCAAATGGTCATGCATATGCTGCCCGGGACGGGCAATATCGAGGGTTGACAGACTGTGAGATAAAAAACGGAATTTTCAGATTTTGGATTGAAATGCCTCTTGCCATAGGAACCGTGGGAGGACTGACATCGTTACATCCAATGGCCCGGCACTCCCTTGAACTCTTAGGCGATCCCAATGCCGAAGAACTGATGGGAATCATCGCAGTAATGGGTTTGGCTCAAAATTTTGCAGCGGTAAAATCGCTGGTGACCACAGGCATTCAGAAGGGCCACATGAAAATGCATCTGAATAATGTGCTGGCATCTTTGAATGCCAATGAACGCGAAGTGCAGGAAACAATAATTCATTTCTCCGATGAAGTGGTTTCTTATGCTGCGGTCCGCGATTTTATCACTGGGATGAGGTCCCTTCATTCAAATAACAGAATCTGAATTTTCAAAAAAAAATCAGAAAAACCTTCCTTTAACTTTAGGGTACTTAATAAATATATTTTTGTTTTCATATGATTAACATTGAGTTGATTACGTGCATTGGCTCAAGTATTGGTTTTACCAGGATTACGGATGAGCTAATGTGTTGTAAATGTTATAGAGAAAAATATAAGAATAATTTAATACGAGGTGTATTGAAATTTGTATTTTCACGCTTGATCAAAACTGACCCGTGCCTCCTAAACTGACCTTTCAAGCCAATGGCAAGGTGTTACTTAGTGGAGAATACCTTGTTTTAAATGGAGCCCTTGCATTGGGTATACCCTTAACTACAGGACAACGAATGACCATTGTTGAAGGGAGTGGCTCTGAGATCATTTGGCAAAGTCAACGTCCGAATGGTGAAGTATGGTTTACCGGTAAATTTGATCTTTTTGGTTTTGATCCAATCAAAACCAGCAACGTAGAGATTGCTGCGCGTCTCAAACAAATCTTTGAAGCAGCCGTCAGGCTCAATTCAGATTTTCTTTCCAAGTGGAGAAAATACCATGTGAATACTTATCTTGATTTTGATCCGGATTGGGGATTGGGAACTAGTTCGACCCTGATCAGTTGTATGTCTGAATGGGCAGATGTTGATCCATATGACCTTATGGAGATGACTTTTGGTGGCTCAGGATATGATATTGCCTGCGCCAAAGCCAAGGGCCCCATCTTTTATCAGATAACCGATAACGAAATTTGTACCGATCCGGCTGATTTTAACCCCTCTTTCAGTGATCAGCTTTATCTTGTCTATTTGGGTATCAAACAAAATTCACGTGATCAGATCGCTGCATACAACTGTAAGAAGATCACCAGCCGTGAGATTGATGAAGTGTCGCAAATCACCAAGTCTTTGTGCGATGTAAATGTCCTGAAAGATTTTGACGAACTTATCCTGGACCATGAAAAACTGGTATCCGGAGTCCTGGGAGCACCCCACATCAAGCAGAAAACATTTGGTGATTTTTGGGGGGAGGTCAAGTCATTGGGTGCCTGGGGAGGTGATTTTGTGATGGCTACCAGCAATCGTTCGACTGAAGAAACAAGATCTTATTTTAACCAAAAGGGTTTTGATGTGTTCTTTAGGTATGAAGAACTGGTCATGTCCGAATCACAGGTTAGTCACAGCAGTACCTGATCCAACTCTCTTTTCACCTAAAAAAAATGGTAGATGCCCTGGAATTGGTATGACAGCCGGGTTGCAGATATTGTAGATTTAACCCCTGGCACCAAAAGCTTTTGGCTTCAAATAGATGATACTGGTGGTTTCGACTTTATCCCGGGACAATTTATTACGTTGGATTTACCTATCCATGAGAAAAGACACCAGCGATGGCGTAGCTATTCCATTGCCAATGTTCCGGATGAATCAGGTTTGATCGAATTATGTATCGTTGCGTTAGAAAATGGCGCAGCCTCGCACTATCTTTTTAATGATCTTACAATCGGAGATCATATTCGGTTCAAAGGTCCGGACGGAAGTTTCATTTTAAACGATACCGCCCGTGAGAAAGATTTGGTTCTAATCTGCACAGGTACCGGAGTTGCTCCTTTTCGGAGCATGCTGCTTGATTTACATTCAAAGGGCCCTTTCAAACATCCGGTGCACCTGATTTTTGGCACTCGATACCAGCATGATATCCTTTATATGAATGACTTTCAAGCCCTGGCAGAAAAGGAACCATTATTTACCTACACCATCACGTTGTCTCGTGATTTAGATTGGGACGGACCCAGGGGTTATGTTCATTCTTTATATCTGCGTGATTATGAGCAGGTTGATCCAAACCGGCTTTTTTTACTTTGTGGATGGTCTAATATGATCGATGAAGCCGTAGAAAACCTGATACTCAAGCTGGGATATGACAAAAGCCAGGTTAAATACGAACTTTATGGTTAGTATGAATGTTTCACAATTATCCCTATTTTTGTAATACTAAGTACTTCAATAAGTCACTAATTTATGGAAACAGTTTCAAAAAGTCCGGTTATGCTCTATACGGAGCAGACACCAAATCCGGAATCACTTAAGTTTGTCACCAACAGAATGCTGTATCGCGGCACTGCTGATTTTCGGGAGCCATCGCTTGCCGAAGATTGGAGTCCAATAGCTAATTCTTTGTTTGAATTACCTTATGTGAAAGGAGTCTACATTTGCAATAATTTTATCACCATCACCAAAGAGTTTAGTTACAATTGGGATGATATCATGTTATTGCTCAAAGATTTCATTAAAAACTATGTAGATGAAGAGGGCATCATTGTAAATCCTGGATTTGAGGAAGAAAAAGCCCGCCAGGAAGCTGAGTCAGGAGAAGAGTATCAATATACCGGTGACGAAGCCGATCTGGTCAAACGAATTAAAGATCTGATCGATACGTATGTAAAACCTGCTGTTGAGATGGATGGCGGTAATATTGAGTTTAAATCCTTTGATAAAGGCATAGTAACTGTTATATTGCAGGGATCCTGCAGTGGTTGTCCATCTTCAACGGTGACCCTTAAAGCAGGTATCGAAGGAATGTTGAAAAGAATGATCCCTGAAGTCACTGAAGTGATTTCGGAAATGGGTTAAAGATATTTAAGAATTGGGTTTTGGGTGTATTTTGCGGCAGCGCTTTCGCACGAAAGTTGCTGCCGTTTTTCTGTAATGAGATTATTTTTCGTCAGATCAAATCTGGGATGCTGACCGGACTGGGAAAATTTCAGAGGTTTTTAGAGGTATCTCATAACTAATCAGATCAAATGTCCATCGATCTTGAAAGATTAACAAATCAATGTCTTGAATTGGTCAGTGAAGTTGGTCAGTATATCAAGTCTCAGCAAACTAACGTCGAAGTCAGTGACATTATCACCAAAGAGCAAAACAGCTTTGTAACCTTCGTGGACAAGCAATCTGAGGCAATGCTTATTAAAAAGCTTCGGCAATTGTTACCCGAGGCAACCTATATCACCGAAGAGGATACGGTTGAAAACCAGGATTCGGACCTTGCCTGGATCCTGGATCCCCTTGATGGTACCACCAACTTTCTCTACGGAATTCCGGTGTATTCAATAAGTCTCGCCTTAAAGATAGGAGATACGGTTTCCTTAGGTGTAGTACATGCAATTCAACAAAATG
>JBGTCB010000272.1:0-3189 GCA_041748995.1 Saprospiraceae bacterium
GTTGGATTACCCAGAGCGTCTGTAAACGTCTCCGGTCGGTCAGCCGGAAGCTCCAGTGCCCGGGTGACCCGGATAGCGATCATACCTTCCTTGTTGTCTTTAAAAAGAATATCCTGCTGAGAAGTCAGTGTCGAAGTTCGATCAATAATAATCGTATGCCCCGATTTAGAAAATTCAAATTTTGTTTTTTCTACCAGCAAGGTTTCATTCTTCGAATTATTCCAGTTCGCTTCCGTTTCCAGGGTGCCTATATCTCCCTTAGATTCAATCTTTAAGATTTTCTGATGCCTGATTTCACCATATTTATCTTTCCTGTCAGCGGGAATAGCCATGGAATTATTCCAAAAATCCAGGCCGTTCACATCACCATAATTAAACCACAAACCCAGATGATGTGGGTGATCATTGCGTTCTCCCTCGATGGGAATCCGGGGATATCCTCTTGTCACCATTTGTCCACGGCTGGTGTATATCGGAAAAAGTACGGGTTTTTCCAGTTCGGGACTGTAGATATATTTTGTAAAAAGTATCCCGTCAAACTTAATTACCGTCTCATGTTTGGCAGGGTGATCCATAATTTCCGGTTGCCCTGTTGATTGTGCTCCGAGTGTGGAGGACAAAGGAATCACCCACAGCTGGAGTATTAAACAAAGGCATATCTTTACGGGACATAATCTTGAGGTCTCTAGCATTTCTGTTGATTTAGCCTGCAATTCAGCATTAAATAATCGCTACACGTCACCATTCCGGGTGGTGAGGCCTTCTTCCAGTAGATTTCAGTCTAACATTTTTGGTTAGCTTCACAATAACTGGGAGATCCAACATCATCCTGGAAACATGATACATCTGAGTCGTTTTCGGCAATTTCCATAAATATAACCAAAAGCGTCCTCTAAGGAACTGAAAACAAAAATTTTGCGTAACTACTGGCTTTATGCAATATATTTCCGGGCAATCCGACATTTAGGGCATAATTTAACTGTTTCTGTCGAACTTGAGATTAAATTAGAGATGATCGGGGAATTTCATTACCTTTACCAGCATCCCCATGGCTTGGGGTAATCCGTTGTATCCCAGCATATAAGTCCGAAGGTTTTCCGAACACAAATACCGTTTCATAGCGTTCCATCAAGAAAGTATGGCAATCTGAAAAGTTTGCCATGGTCTCAGTATTTGTGGGATTGTAAACAAATGCGTCCGGATTTACTGACCACGCATCCTTTATTTATCTCTGTCACTGCCAATTGACCATCGCAGAGATGTATTTTCCCAACGCTGCGCTCAGAAGGAACAAGCTATTTAGACACACTTTTCGTAAGATGCCTTAGGGTATGCTTAGCGGGTAGTCCCGGATCATTTCCGGAGATTGCAGGCGAGCTAATTTGAGAAGTCAGGGCTACATATGGAGAATGTATCACCTGATGAGTCAAACTGATTGAATGAACATGACTGATAGTAAGCTGAATGTACAAGCATTTAGCAATTTAGCATTTGACTTAAATGTAATTATATTGTTATATGATAAAAATTAGACTATTTTGCATAAGGGCTAAATAACTCAGAAGCTCATGAAAATTAGACCGAAAAACACCGGAATATAAATGAAAAATAAAATCCAGTCAGCTGACAGTCAGGGGCAGAGTATCGCAGCTTTGCACAAGCATGACGTATTGACTATTCCGGCAGAATCAGCTTTTAATGCCCTCACTGATTTAGCCGCCCTGGTTTGTCAAACACCGATCAGTTTAATTTCATTTATTGATGATAAGGTTGAATATTTTAAATTCAGAAAGGGCTTTGACACGATAGAGCTTCCGAGGGAAACATCTTTCGCTCAGTTCACCATCGACCAGGATGACTTTTATGAAGTTTCTGACATGCTGGAAGCGGCGGCTTTTAAAGATCATCCTATGGTTGCCGGAGAACCCCATATCCGTTTTTATGCCGGGATTCCTTTAGTCACTCCCGAAGGTCATGCCATCGGCACTTTGGCGGTCATGGATGTTGTGACCCGAAGTTTAAACCGGGAGCAGCGAATCGGATTAGAAACAATGGGCAGACAGGTGATCAATTTGCTGGAGCTTCAACTATCCAATAATGGCTCGCATGAAGTCCGTAACGGCGACAGCCATGGACTATTCCTTGATTCTGACTTTTTCAAAATTGTTTTAAACGAGACTTCCATGGTGGTCATTACAGATACCAAGGGGATCATTCAGTATGTAAATCAACAATTTTGTGAGATATCCAAATATACTGAAAATGAACTTATAGGAGAGGACATACGCAGCGTCTATTCAGGGGTTCAATCACAGGATCATATAGAAATAATCTGGAGAACACTCGAAAATGGACATGAGTGGACGGGTGAACTTAGGCACATCGCAAAGGACGGTTCTTATTACTGGTCCGACATTAAAATCATTCCCATTTTAAATGATTCCGGAAGGCCCTACAGGTATATCGGCATACAGTATGACATCACTAAAATGAGAACTGAAAGGGAACGATATGAAAGGTTCTTCAATCTTTCAGTTGATTTTTTAGTCATCACTGGACCGGATGGTCATTATAAAAAGTTCAGTCCATCTTTTCCTCAAGTATTGGGATACACAGCAGAAGAACTGGTCGCCATTCCTTTCACCAAGGTCATCCATCCGGATGATTTGGCTTCGACCTTTAACGGCCTTAAAGCAATAGCCGCGTCAAAAACATCATCCGAAAATTTCATTTGCCGCCTGCAATCCAAATCGGGGGCTTATCTGACGTTCAGTTGGTCTGGAAGTGTAGAACCGGAATCGGGTGATTTATACGCAACGGGAAGAAATATTACAGCAGCACTGGACAAGGAGAAAGAATTGACTAAACTTTCACTGGTTGCTCAAAAAACAGATAATCTCGTCGTCATTACAGATCATCTTCATAAAACCGAATGGGTTAATGAATCTTTTGAGATCATTTCGGGATACAGTCTGAAAGAATGCCTCGGAATAAACCCTTCTGAATTACTTCAAGGTCCGGATACAGATCCCATCACTATTGAAGTCATCCGGGAAGCTCTGAACAAGGAGCATGGATTCTCCGGTGAGATTCTGAACTACAGCAAAACTGGAGTACCTTACTGGATACATATGTCCATAACACCCGTCTTTGATCAGGATGGCAAAATCTACCGGTTTATTGCCATTG
>JBGTCB010000273.1:0-1859 GCA_041748995.1 Saprospiraceae bacterium
AAATTATCCGCACCCGAAGTCAATTTAATACGGTAATTATCTTCGGGAAGCATATCCAGGGTTACCAGATCTGTCAGACCATCATTGTTGATATCTGCTACATCCGATCCCATCGAAAAGAGGGAGGTATAATCGAAGAAGTCTCTTAATTGTTCTTTAAAAGTCCCATCCTTTTGATTTATATATAAATAATCCTCCTCATTAAAATCATTGCTCACATAAATATCCGGCCAGCCATCGTTGTTCACATCGGCAATAGCCACACCCAAACCAAATCCCAATACATTGCTGATGATACCTGCTTCCTGACTTATATCGATAAATATACCTCCATCATTACGGAATAGTTTATCTCCATAGTGCGGATTGTACCTTGCTTTTAACTGACCTATATTGCTATCAAAATTGGAATATTCGGGTACGGAGTGGTTCAGAAGGTACATGTCGAGATCACCATCACGGTCAAAATCGAAAAACGTTGCATGGGTAGAATAAGACGGATCATCCAATCCATAAGCTGCCGCTTCCTCTTTGAAGGTTACAGCATCGCCCCTCTGTTTACTTTGATTAATAAATAATAAATTTCGGCGTCCTTCTGGATCTTTGGCTGCAGAACGGCAAATGTATAGATCCAGCCAACCATCACCATTGACATCAGCCATGGTGACACCGGTGTTCCAAAGACCTGCAGCTTCAATACCGGCTTCTTTGGCAATATTTTCAAATTTCCAGTTTCCCTGGTTGAGATAGAGATGACTGGCAACCAGATTGCCGGTAAAGAAAATATCGCATAATCCATCATTATTAACATCTCCGGTTGCTACTCCACCACCATTGTAGAAGTAACTGTAATTCATCACATTAAAATCGGGAGTCTCTCTTAAAGTATTTTTAAAAGTAATTCCAGATTTACCGGAAGGTATTTCAGAAAAAAGTGTTTTACTGTCATCCTGACTACAGGAATAAAATAAAATAGTCAGCGCAATACCTAAGAATATAAGATTATATTTCATGTTAAATACATAATTCGTCAGAATAAATCCTTCTTCTAAGTCTGGTGTTTGCGATTCGCAAATAAATAGTGGGCATCGAACTTGTTAGATACTAAAACTTATTTCAATTCACAACACTAGCGACAAAGAAAGACTGGCTCTTTATTATAGATGAAGACAAGGTCTTTTACCTGGAGATTTCGGGTTCCGGTTTTACACCCTTAGATAATTTTTATACCGGTAATAAAGTTTCTTTCGGAGATTCAGGCGATCGTGCACTATTCATCATAGCTTCAAATTGAAATACCCTCCCGTATTAGGGACTCACTTTTTGTGCTTAATGGTCATTCCTGAAATGAAAGTAAAAAAAAAGTACCAACTTTTGGGGTTGGTACTTTCAGGAATCATATAATAATTGGTGTTACTTTTTGTCCCACCATAACTTAGTCACTCCATTGTCCGCACCTCCTAATTGATCTAGACCGGTTTGCAGACCGTCGCGATTGTTATCATACTCTGTTGACGTGTATGGCACCCTGCTTGGGATTGCATCAACCGGAATGGCCGGATCATCGGTAAATAGCCTGGGATAAAGAGTTGGATATCCGGTGCGTCGACGTTCAGCCCAGGCTTCCCAGCTGTTTGGATAAAGGGCAATCCACTTTTGGGTAATGATCTGTTCCAGCTGCCTTTCTGTATTACCACCTGCATCATAAGCGATTGGTACAGTCGATACCGGAGGAGTACTGGCATTCATATTGGCAGGAACATTCGTGCTTGTCACATATTCAGCGCCAGCTAAGTCAGTGCCGTCAAGACCATATTCCTCCATGGATAGTTGAATGCCTGAATCATAATAGTCTTTGG
>JBGTCB010000274.1:0-6109 GCA_041748995.1 Saprospiraceae bacterium
CGGACGCAAAGGAATGGATAAGCTCGAAAACGTACGGCGGGGGCGTCATTTACTACCATCATTGTGATATAACGGTACAAGAAGAGGTGGAGCGGGTATTTAAGGAAATTCACTCCAGTGGTGCGATCAATATTCTTGTCAATAACGCAGGGATTGCCCATGTGGGCCATGTTGCGAATACAAGCAGCGAAGATTTTGACAAAGTGATGAGGGTTAATGTATATGGAGCCTATCATTGTTTGCATGCGTGCTTGCCTTACATGATAGAAGATGGAGGAGGTGTCATCGTGAACATTGCGTCAACCGTTGCGTCAGTAGCTATCGCAAACCGGTTTGCTTACATGACCAGTAAAGGAGCTATTTTGAGTATGACCTATTCTGTGGCTCTTGATTACATCGATTCCGGTATCCGTTGTAATGCCATTTCTCCGGGTCGAGTACATACTCCTTTTGTGGATGGCTTTATTGCCAGAAATTATCCCGGACAAGAGGAAGTAATGTTTGAGAAGTTGTCAAAAGATCATCCCATCGGCAGGATGGCAAGGCCTGAAGAGGTTGCTAACCTGGCACTCTACTTATGTTCGGATGAGGCTGCTTATGTGACTGGCAGCAATCATAGTATTGATGGAGGATTTACCAAACTAAAGCGATCATAAAAATGAAATTAGTACGATTTGGAAAAGCAGGAGCTGAGCAACCTGGAATAATTGATCATTCCGGTCAAAGGATTGATGTTTCCGCTTTTGGCGAAGATTACACACCTACCTTTTTTGCCAGTGATGGTCTGCAAAGATTGAAATCCTGGGTGTCTCAAAATCAGCAGCATTGCCCGTTGGTAGATGATGCTGTGCGGTATGGAGCACCTTTGACTCAACCAGGAAAATTACTGTGTGTAGGGCTCAATTATGCAGCCCATGCCCGGGAAAGTGGCATGGACATACCTTCCTCACCAGTGCTTTTTGGCAAAGCTACTACTGCCATTTGCGGTCCGTTTGATGAGGTGATCATACCCAAAGGCTCGCAGAAAACCGACTGGGAAGTAGAGCTCGCGATTGTCATCGGTAAAAGGGCAAATTACATATCCCGGGAGCAGGCTCTTGTCTATATTGCCGGATACATGGTTCACAATGATGTGAGTGAAAGGGCCTTTCAATTGGAGCACGGTGGTCAGTGGATCAAAGGCAAGAGTGCGGATACCTTTGCACCACTGGGACCATGGTTGGTGACAAAAGATGAAATTGCTGACCCCAATAATCTGAAGCTCTGGCTTAAAGTAAATGGTCAGACTTTGCAGGAAAGTACCACCGCTGATTTTGTATTTAATACCCAATATCTGGTATCCTATATCAGTCAGTATATGTCGCTGATGCCTGGTGACATCATTTCCACAGGTACACCATCCGGGGTAGGTCTGGGGCTGAAACCACCCAGATTTTTACAGCCAGGTGATGTGATGGAGCTTGGTGTTGAAGGTCTGGGCGTATCCCGGCAGACAGCTATCAAATATGCGGGATAAGTAAAATCATACACGATCTGGATTCTGGGAGGCTGTTGAAATAAACTCATGTGCGCACCTATTTGAAAAAATGCGGAGTGTCTTCTCTCGTGTTGATTTCGTATTTGGATTGATCTTTGATTTGTGGAATCTGTAACCAAAGTCACTCTTCACAGGTGACTTAGAGTTACCTAACCAAACATCAGATTGCCGGTGATTAATACCATCCGAAGCCTTTCCGTGCTATTTTTATTATCCACGATTCATTTCGTTTCTGCCCAGATTCAATTGCTCAATGATGAGTTCAATGATGGCAACACCACGTCGAACTGGATCGACATTAACGAAGATGAAGGATGGCACATCACCCAGTTAGAGGAATATAATGTGGATGACTATCTGGAGGGAAACTTATACATGAAACCATTTACGGTATCGTGGTATGAAGAATACCGGGGGGCGTATTTATTTAAATACGTCAGCGGCAACTTTGTCATTACCACAGAAGTGACGACAACCGGTCATGATGGGGTTAGTCAACCTGACAGTGATTATTCATTGGCCGGAATCATGGTGAGAGAACCCTTGCACTACCCTAATAACGATCCAGCGATCGACTGGCAACCTGGCCAACAAAATTATATTTTTATGTCCATCGGACAGGCTGAGGGTGAAGGTTTTGATTTTGAAATTAAAAATACCTGCAACAGCGCTTCGTGTTTAGATCTAGTACCAATTGACACCAACACTGTCAAAATCCGGATGGCCCGGATCGGACAGTATATCATTGTACTCAATCAATTTCCGGGTGAGCCATGGGAAGTGCAAAACCGATATGACAGGGAAGGAATTCAGTGTGCAATATGGGGTACAGGCTGCAGTTCCCCTTTCCCGGATACCGTGCAGATAGGTTTTGTGACCTATACCGACTGGCCAAAGGTATCCAGCATCACCCCAGCGTTCCACAACTCCCATACCATACATCCGGATAATCTCGGTATGATGGATCCAAGCCCCGGGGTCCCCTTTAATCCAGATCTCATCGCTACATTTGACTATGCCCGTTTTGACTCCATAACCATTCCACCAGCCTTTACAGGGTTGGACTTATCCGATCCCGCCGAAGTAAGTGACTTTGAGCTGCTATCCTTTCTGGGATATGAAACCCAGGAGCATTGTCCGGATCAATATCCGATTGCTGACAACATCATAAATACTTATCTGACCGCCAAAGCTGGACAGATTATCGTTGCAGAAAATCTGATTTCCGGTCAATCCAACGTGACCTATCGGGCTGGCAATGAGATTGAATTAATGCCAGGCTTTGAGGTGGAGTCCTCTTCTGTTTTTCAAATCAGTATCGAAGGCTGTGTAAATAATTAAATCATTGGCTAAGATTGAAGAGGATCTGATTGATCGATTGCAATGCGGTCTTCTTGTATTGAGTATTGATCAATACAGACACATTGTACTTACTGCCTCCGTAAGAAATCATACGAATCGGAACATCTTTAAAAGCGGAAAAGATCTTCATGGCATATCCCCGTTGGTCGCTGGTAAAATTGCCAACGAGGCAGATGATCGAAAGATCCTGATCGACTTCAACCTGACCGAATTGCCGGAGATCCAGCAAAATCTTAGATAAATAAGTAGTATCATCGATCGTTAACGAAACCGCGACTTCAGAAGTAGTGACCATATCCACCGGAGTCTGATAACGTTCGAATATTTCGAATATTTTTTTGAGAAAACCGTAGGCATTGAGCATTCTGCCTGATTTTATTTTTATAGCAATAATGCCATCTTTGGCTGCAACAGCAGTAATTTCTCCATCAGCTGGCCGGTCAGAAATCGTGGTACCCTCCGCTAAAGGATCCATCGTATTTTTTAGGCGAATGGGGATTTTTGCTTTTTGTGCCGGCAGCACACAGGAAGGGTGCAATATTTTCGCACCAAAATAAGCCAGCTCGGCAGCTTCGTCATACGACAAGTGTTTGACCGGGTACGTTTTATCGACTATCCTGGGATCATTGTTATGCATTCCATCGATGTCCGTCCATATCTGAATTTCATCCGCCTGGATAGCCTGCCCGATCAGAGTTGCTGTATAGTCACTGCCACCCCGCTTCAGATTATCAACTTCTCCATATGCATTCCGGCAGATATATCCCTGAGTAATGTAGATTGGACTATCTCCAACCAGTTGGAGCTCTTTCTCCAGCATCGATTTCATATAATACTCATCGGGTTCTGAGCTCTTATCAATACGCATGAAATCGAGAGCTGGTAATAGTATAGCCTTCTCTCCCTGCTGGAGCAAATACCAGGTAAAAAGCTGAGTCGAAATGAGCTCCCCCTGGGCGACGATCTGTTTCTCATCCGCAATTTGAAAGGTTTCTTCAGAAAAGCGACGGAGGAAGCTGAACTTTTCCGTGATAAACTCATGACCCTGGTTTTTAATCATGGGGTCACTGTACAATTCATCTACCAAAGAATGGTATGTGGATTCGAGTCCTGATAAATGACGACCGGCTTCTTCCGGTTGGTTACTGGCTAACAACTGTGCATAAGCCAAGAGACTATTGGTCGTGCCGGAGACAGCAGACAGCACAACAATTTTCTTTGTTTCATCAGAGGTGATGATCTGAAAAACTTCTTTCATCCGGGCAGCAGAACCCACTGAGGTGCCACCAAATTTTAAAACCTGCATATTGCTTTTCCTTGATTTTAGGGCGGCAAAATTAAATTTGATTTGCCATTTTTCAAAGACCTCAACCCCGATAAACACGTATTTTTAACTTTGTGTTAAATATTTAACAATGACAGTGGCAGACTCCGTTCGGCATTATATCGTGACCCACGCTTTTATTGAGGAAGCTCTTACAGATGGAATTATTAACTATGCAGGATTGGCCAGAAAAATTCTGCCGGTGATCCAGGAATCATGTACTCAACCGGTCAGGGAAGGAGCTATCATCATGGCACTGAAGCGCCTTTCTCCAAGTTATTATTATCAGGTCTATACAGGCATTAAGAAAGTACTGAACCGCCTTGGACAGTTTACAGTCCGGTACGACATTAATGATTACACCTATAAGAATTCTTCATCATTGATCGGACAGCAGGAAAATGTTTTCCGGCATGTTGCCAGGCATCCTGAATGCTTCTACTCTTTTTCACAAGGACTGACTGAATCAACCATTGTCGCAAGCAAGGAACTGCATGAACAAATTGATGATTTATTTTCGAAGGAACTGCTCTTTGTCCACAAAAAGAACCTGGCTGCTCTGACCATCATGCTTCCCAGAGACAATACAGAGATATCAGGCATTTATTATTTTATATTTAAGGAATTGGCATGGCAAAATATTAATGTAGTGGAGGTTATTTCAACAACTAATGAAATTACTCTGGTGGTAGACGAGAAGGATGTCGAATCGAGTTTTCGTCTCGTTAGAAGACTGAAAACAAGATAAACGGGCAGAAATTTCAGATTAATCCAACAACAACAGTGACCGAATGGAACAAGATTTTTTGAACAAAGTTGCCATTGTGACCGGAGCTACCAGTGGTATGGGTAAGGACATTGCTCTGGAGCTAGCGAAAAATGGGGCAAGGGTTATCACCAATGGTCGAAATCAGCGGGAAGGCAGTCAGCTAAAAGAAAGTCATCCGGCACAAATACATTTTATCGCCGGAGATGTGACGGAACCCGATCTTAACCGGAAGCTGGTGAATGAAGCGATCAACCTGTATGGTACAATTGACTATGTTATATTATCTGCGGGTGACTTGGGACTTGGGAGGCTCGATAAAGTTTCTCCGGAAGATTGGCATCACACGTTTGCCACCAATGTTGATGCTGTTTATTACTTATTGCGACATGCATTACCCTTAATGAAAGCGCAAAATCGGGGCAGTGTTGTTATCATAGGTTCTGTAGCGGCTTTTCATGCCTTTCCGAACCACCCTGCCTATTGTGCTTCCAAGGGAGCACTCGTATCACTCGTGCGTCAGCTTGCTTTGGACTTTGGTCCCGAGGTGCGAATCAACCTTATCTGTCCGGCTCAGGTGATGACACCGCTCCTGGAATCTTCCGCTGCAGCTTTCGAAAATCCCGACCAAATTCTGTCGCAGACCGCTCAGCGTCTCCCACTAAAACGATTAGGTACGGTTGCTGATATCACTCAGGCAACCCTTTTTCTGTTAAGTGATGCCAGTAGCTGGGTTACAGGGACTCACTTCGTGATCGACGGGGGATTTTTAGCTACCTGATGAGGATCGGGCTTTTCTATATTTAGGGCACCCCTGAAAACCCTGTTCAATTTGGTCAACCGCTTATCTACCATAAGCTAATTAAAAATAACCTGACTCACTCATCCACTTCGTGGTTTCGTCGCTTCGAGATCCTTTATTTGTGCCATATGGCACTATCACTGGATCTCGACCGGGTCCGCCTCGGATCGCTCCTCAATTTCGTTATCCCTCAGTCACTTAGCTCCAGCTAAGCTCCCTCATGTTGTGTCGTCTCGCTTGACTCTTTTTGATTTTGCATAATTTCAGAGGTTTTAGGGGTGGTATCTTTACAGATTATGAAGGAGTTTTACCGATTTT
>JBGTCB010000275.1:0-2400 GCA_041748995.1 Saprospiraceae bacterium
AGAATTCAGCCGTTCTCGTCGTTTCTGACATTGTTGATCCTCAGTCAGTTACGACCCGGTATCTTCCTTCGTCTCGCCGCGTCAGAAAGCGACGATTTACGGCTTCAGCATCAAACTGAGTATTTCAACAGCCTCCTAGATTTAAAAGGTCTGAAGGATTAATTCTTAATTATCGGAGCAAGATTACCCTTACTCTTTTTCAACAGAAACATTAGCAGCAGCTCCCATGGGCTGCTGTTCTTCTGCTTGGGATGTTGTCTGGGTTTTGAAAAACTGTCTTTGAAAGATCAGCAGACTGATTATACCAATGCTTATTGATGAATCGGCAACATTAAATACGGGTTTAAAAAACTGAAAGCGATCACCGCCCCAAAAGGGTACCCAGTCAGGTAGGTAAGTATCTACCATCGGAAAATAGAGCATATCAACCACTTTACCATGCAAGAGACCGGCATATCCCCCTTCTTCCGGAAATAGCTCTGCTATCCCTCCATGATATGATGATTCAGAGAAGATCAGCCCATAAAAAGCACTGTCAAGAATATTCCCAATGGCTCCGGCAAGTATCAAAGCAAAACAAAACAGCACTCCTCTTCCTGCACCTAACTGAATCAGTTTATGTATGTAGTATATCAGAAATGCAACTGCACCAATACGGAATAAACTCAAAAACAATTTGCCGGTTTTACCACCCAGGGTAATTCCAAATGCCATTCCATTATTTTCTACAAAATGTATGTACGCCCAGTTAAATCCCAAAATTGATATCTGATCACCATACTGCATATGGGTTTTCACCCAAATCTTTGATATTTGATCAACTATTAATACAATCAATACGAGAATACCGAGTTTTTGCTCCGTGGATAACTTCAACCTGTTTTTGAGTTTAAAAAAGAGCGTCTACGTCTCTTCTATTGTTTTTGTTTGGCTTCAATACTCAAGGTAGCATGAGGGACGGCCCTCAATCTCTCCTTACTAATCAGTTTTCCTGTCCCCCGGCAGATCCCATAGACCTTATTCTTAATGCGGATCTTGGCGTTTTCCAGATGTTGGATCAGATTTTGTTGTCTGGAAGCCATTGCTGTAATCCGGTCGCTCTCTATAGACCCGATTCCGTCATCCAGTCCTTTGATCTTTGTGTCCGGATTATCCGCCAGTTCTTCTAATTGGGCCAGGTAAAAATTAAGTTGTTCTTTCGCCTTGGTTAGTTTTTCGTCGATGAGCGTCCCAAACTCTTTGAGTTCTTCATCTGAATACCTGGTTTTTTCCGTTATCTTTTCCATAGGCTTCGATTCTGAGACTGCAAAATTATCTTTTTTTATTTATCCACAATCCCTTTTCTATCGGTCTGAAAATTGATCGGGTACATTAGCTCCTTCTTCTTCATCCACTAACGTACCCATTTTCAAACGGTTTTTGTGATGCTCATAATGATCTTGTCGACGGCGCCAAATATCAATAGCCAAAAACAAGGCTTTCTGAAAAGATTTTTCATCGGCTACATTCTGCCCGGCAATGGCATTACCGGTACCATGATCAGGTGATGTTCTTACAATGGGTAAGCCAGCGGTGAAATTCACTCCATTGCCAAAACTGAGTGTCTTGAAAGGTACCAGTCCCTGGTCATGGTACATCGCCAGAATTCCATCCACCTGAGTGTAGTTTGATGTTCCAAAAAAACCATCCGCTGCATACGGGCCCCCTACCAGCATACCTTTATCTTTCAAAGCAGCAATGGCAGGTCTTATCGTGGCCTCTTCCTCGATGCCTATTAAACCATTATCCCCAGCATGCGGATTGAGTCCCAGGATTGCTATGGTGGGTTTTTCGATTCCAAAATCCAGCTTCAAGCTCTGATAAAAGATGGTTGCTTTTTCGACAATTAGTTCCTTACTTATCAAAGAAGCAACTTCTGAAATGGGAATATGATTCGTCACAACTCCAATACGAAGATCATCACTGACCATCAGCATCAGACTGGTTGAAATTCCAAACTGCTCTGTCAAATATTCTGTATGACCCGTAGCAGGAAAACCAGCCAAAGACATTGCATGCTTATCAATGGGAGCAGTGACCATAACATCGATAAGTCCATTTTTCAAATCCTGGGTGGCCTGATCTAGCGAGATATACGCAACCTTTCCACTTTGTTCACTAGGTATCCCAAGATTGATCGTTACATCCTCACTCCAGCAATTGATCAAATTTATCCTGTCTGAGCTGAGATTTACAGCATTTGAAAAACTCTGATAAGTGAATTCATGTGCTCTCACAATATTTTTATGATAGGAGACTACTTTAGATGATCCATAGATGACAGGTATACAAAGATCAAGAATTTTCGGATGAGACAAGCCCTTGATGATTACCTCCAAACCAATTCCATTGAGATCACCA
>JBGTCB010000276.1:0-9263 GCA_041748995.1 Saprospiraceae bacterium
CATAATCCCGGTTTAAGCAAACCTCCGATACATAGAAGTATTGAAGACGTTAAGAAGGGACAAAAAAAAGAGGGTCAATCAAGAATGATTAACCCTCTTTTAGAACTTAATTAAGTTAGTTTTATTCGAGTTGGAATTTAACCGGAAGGTTAAATTGTACCCTAACTGCTCGTCCTCGTTGCTTACCTGGTGTCCACTTTTCACCCATGCCATTCATGAGATTTACCACCCTCAATGACTCATCACCACAACCAGCTCCAATATCACGAACTACCTGAGCATCGGTGATCGAACCATCTCTTTCAACAACAAACCGGATAACACACATCCCCTCTACACCATTTTCCCGAGCGATAGCAGGATATTTGATGTTCTTGTATATGAACTCCAACATCTTCTTGTCTGCACAAGCTTTTTTTGCGTTATTATCTCCAGCTTCATCTTCACAGCCAGGGAAACGTGGCATCTGTTCTACCACCTTAAAAATTTCCTCCACTTTAGGTTCTGGTGGTGGTGGTGGTGGTGGTGGCGGCGGAGGTGGTGCTTCCACCGGTGCCTCTACAATCGATTCTTCCTCAACCGACTGGTCTACAAATTCAGGCTCTTCATCCTCCATTATTTCTTCCTCAGGCACTTCCTCAATTACAGGAGGGGGTGGCGGTGGAGGAGGTGGAGGGGGTTCAGCAGTACGAGGTGGTTCGATTTCAATATCATCTTCAATTAGCAGAGCATCTTCAGGGATGAAGACCTCATCGTCTCTCTGGGTCCAACTGAATGCTAACAAGGTTAAACCAAGTGCAGCAGCCAGACCAAAATTGAACAATGGTCCACTAAATGCAAAGACATCGACATCAGGATACTTAGCTCGTCCTTCAAGAGGAGAAGCCCACTTCTTACCGCTGTACTTTTCGGCCAGATCCTCTGATGCTTTCCTTCCAATCATGTGTCGGAACAGAAGAATGATCGCAATGATCAGAATCATCACCCCCAAAAGGGCCAGCACCAGGGTACGTCCATCAACGGATATATCCATAATTCTATCTTTTTAAAAATAAATAAACAAAAACAGTCCCTGCAATCGAGCCAATAATATTAGCAATAATATCAGGAATTTCAAAAAATCGATCTGATAAAAAGAAATATTGAATGGCTTCCAGCATTATTCCATACATCGAACACAGCAGTATAATATACAAAAGTTCCCGGAGTCTCAACTCAGCTCTTGCTTTATTCAAAGCCAATACTAACAAAGCTGCCAGGATTGCATAAAATAGGAAATGGGCAAGCTTATCGAGCTGAATAAAAATCTTCCATCCCACTTTTGGAATGTGTTGTCCCGGCATCAGCGATAATCCCAGAACTGTAAAGGCCCATATCGCTACTGCATAATAGTACCTCACTGCCGTGAACTACATGGATAGATGCCGATCAATCTCATTATGGTGTATGTGTGATCTAACCACTAATCAAATTTTCATATTCCTCCGGAGTAAGTAATGACTCAAGATCGGATTCATCATTCATTTCAATCTTGATGATCCAACCTGCACCATAAGGATCCTCATTAATAAGGGCAGGATTATCTCCACCATTATCACTCAAAGCATCATTAAACTCCAAAACGGTTCCGGATACCGGCATAAACAGATCGGATGTTGTTTTCACGGCTTCAACCGTACCAAAAACTTCATCTTTTTCAAGAGTCTCTCCCACCGATTCAACTTCGATGTACACTAAATCACCTAATTCACCCTGGGCAAAATCAGTTATCCCCACTATTGCAACGGTTCTTCTATCAGATGAAGCATCCTGATCAATCCTGATCCACTCATGTTCATTGGTATACTTTAGATTTTTTGGCAAATTCATAAGCCTGACTTAATCATTTTTTTGTTTCATAAAATTAAACAGCCATTGGCTAGTGACCGACTTGGGTCGTTCGAGAGGAAACCCTAGTGCCCTACTCCAACAAAGTGCCGACAAGACTCCCAAGGCTCTTGAAACTCCGAAGAGAACTGTATAGAAGGTAAATTCTTTCATACCGTAGTGTACCAGGATTGCTCCAGAGTGGGCGTCAACATTGGGCCAGGGGTTTTTAACTTTACCCAGGCCCTGCAGGATTGGAGGAACGACTTCAAATAAATTCCAGACTACCTGAACAATATTCGAATCATTCAGGTGACGTTCCGCAAAACGCTTCTGAGCTATGAACCGTGGATCTGGTTCACGTAAAACTGCATGCCCATATCCCGGTATCACTTTCCCCTCATCGAGTGTCTGCTTCACGAAATCGGCTATTTCGTCTTTGGTAGGATCATCTTTACCGATTTCCTCCAGCATCTCAAAAATCCATTTTATCACCTCCTGATTTGCAAGTCCATGAAGAGGACCTGCCAGTGCTGTCATCCCGGCAGCAAAAGACATATAGGCGTCTGACAATGTTGATCCTACAAGGTGTGTGGTATGTGCAGATGCATTACCTCCCTCATGATCAGCATGGATCGTCAGGTAAAGGCGCATGAAATCCTGAAAATCTCTCCTGTCATTACCCAACATGTGAGCAAAATTAGCTCCCCAGTCTAAACTGTGATCCGGAGCAATCTGACTATTATTATAAAAAACTCTCCGATAAATAAAAGCGGCCAACTGAGGTAACCGGGCGATCAGGTTCATGGAATCTTCATAAGAAGCATCCCAATACTCTGACTTGGGCATACCTTCAAAATACCTGCTGGCAAAGACACTTTCTTTCTGCAGGGAAAGAACACCCATGGTGAATTGCGTCATGGGATGGGTGTCTAATGGTAAGGTCTCCAGCATCTGAAAGGTATAGTCGGGAATGTGGCTTCTTCTCTCCCACTCATCTGATAACCACTGCACTTCTGATTCATTTGGAATTTCCCCAACAAGCATCAGCCAGAAGAGTCCTTCCGGAAGAGGCTCACTGCTTCCATTAATCTTTGGTAACTTTTCTCTTAAGACCGGTATACTGTTGCCTCGAAACTTGATACCCTCTACCGGATCAAGACTTGAGGTTTCCCAAATCATGCTCTTCACTCCACGCATACCACCAAACAATTGTTCGACGGTCACTTTATCGACCTGTTCGGTACCTTTTGTCTTGATTAAGTTACGCAGATCGCTTCTGACTATTTCCGACTTCTCTCTAAACTTTTGCTTTAATTGGTCCATTAAATTAACTTCGAAGTGTTGTAATGTTCTAGTGCATAATTTCCGAAATACCTGATACTAAGGACGGTTTCTTTTTCGTCATCTCTTCATCATCGAAATCATTATATAGCTACGGCTATACGCAGTTTCGCTTCTTCGACCTGACAAAAAACAATCTCGACCATAATATCATTTACTTCAGAAATGCAGCACTAGGAGGCGGTTGAAATACTCAAATTGTCCTAGTTTTCCTCCATTTGAAGTTTTCACTTTTAGCTAATCAGCCGTTCTCGTCGCTTCTGACTTCGTTGATCCCCTGCCCGGCATGCCTCGGCAGACGGTGTCAGTCAGTTACGACCCGGTATCTTCCTTCGTCTCGCCGCTTCAGAAGAGACGATTTACGGCTTCAGCATCAACCTGAGTATATCAACACCCTCCCAGGATATCAAGGGGGGTAAATATACATATTTACAAAGGGCTTTAGGAATTTGTTCACGTAAAAACGAATCTGAATGAAATAAATTCTTCGTCCTATTTGATTTCCAGAACAGCAATTTGATATGATCATCATTTGCCAGTCTGGGAGGCTGTTGAAATACCCCAATTGCGCTGATATTTATCAGATCATTTTACTCTTAATAAGGTCGTGTCGTTCTCGTCGTTTCTTGACTTTGTTGATCCCCTGCCCGGCAAGCCTCGGCAGACGGTGTCAGTCAGTTGCAACCCGGTAGATCTCCGGAGTGCAAATGATGAACAAGTACGAGCAGATTTTGGCGCTGGACAAGGCAGCAAACGCAGGCAGAGCCATGGCTCTGACGAGGCTTTCTAGCGCAGTATAGACGACAAAGATGCCGGAATTGGCATCAATTTTTGACGCTGGAAATCTACTATAAGCTTCCTTCGTCTCGCGTCAGAAAGCGTCCATTTACGGCTTCAAAACAACCTGAGTATTTAAACAGCCTCTTAAATTTTCATCTAAATCGTTGATAATAAGTACTTTATGAATAGCCCCTCATCCAATCAGATTGAAAACCTGAAAATATTTCGGATCTTCACATCCGAATACATTGATTCATGTTCCTGATTGAAGAAATACTGGTAAGTGAAGATCTCCTAAAACAACAGTTCACTTGCAACCTGACTGCCTGTAAGGGAGCTTGTTGCTGGGAAGGTGATTGGGGAGCACCGCTCGAAGATACTGAAGTCGAAACCCTCTCTCAAATTCGCGAAAAACTCAGACCTTATCTCACACAAGCCGGAAACGATGTTATTGATCGGGAAGGAACGCATGTCTATTATGAAGACATTGGGAAAAAAGGTACGCCCCTGATCGAGAACTCAGCATGTGTCTATCTCACTTTCAACGAAACCGGAATCGGACAATGCGGTATTGAAAAAGCCTTCCGGGAAGGTACCATCGATTTTCGTAAACCGATTTCCTGTCATCTTTACCCGGTGAGATATTCTGAACTGGACCATGTGGATTTTCAAGCTTTAAATTATGAAGAGTGGAGTATATGCCAGGCAGCCTGCAGTCTGGGTGCATCCCTGCAAATGCCGGTTTTTAAATTTGTGAAGGATGCACTTATCCGTAAATTTGGTGCTAGCTTTTACAACGAATTAGACCGTATTGCCACCGATTTGACATTAAAGTAAATTTTAATACATAATTAAAGCTAAAGTGATGAGCTGGTGCAATAATATTTGATTTTCAAGGCTATTCTTTTACATTTGCAGTGCTTTTGCAAAGGCCTTGATCTAATCAAAGTCATAATTAACTTTACTGGTTTCTATCCGGTCTAGAATCAATGATTTACGGAATGTAAATTTAGACATATGTTCTTGGTGACCGGATAAGCAACAAAAGTGCAAAAGAATTTAAAAGACTTCAACGTTCAACTTTTATTAAATTATTGATAAGAAATGGCTTTAATAGGTACGATTCGAAAACATAGCTGGCTGCTTGTTGTCGCGATAGGAGGGGCTCTGGCTGGTTTTGTCATCATGGACATGACCGGTAGCGGTCTGACAGGTGGCCAAATACCTGCATTGGTAGAGGTAGAAGGGAAGAAGGTCGACTGGATCGAATTTCAAAATGCCGAACGGATACTCTATACAGGTGCCAGCGTCGACATCTTTAGTCGGAGAAATTACCTGTACAATTACTTTGTGGATCGTGCCATTGTTACTCAGGAGGCAGATGCTAATGGAATAGCCGTTCCCCGGGAGGAACTCCTGGATTTGCAGTTTGGCAACAATCTGAGTAGTTTGATTCAACAACGCTTTGCCAACCCTAACACAGGAATGGTAGATCGAACCCAATTAAATTCAGTACGTCAAACAATCGATCAGGGTCAGTTAACCCCGCAGATGCGCGAATATTGGGCTTATCAGGAAAGAGAAATCATAACCGAACGTTTGACCAACAAACTTACGAACCTAGTAAGCAAAGGTTTTTATACTCCCACCTGGATGGTGGAAGCAACCAATGAGGATCAGACAGTAAGGACAGATTTTTTATATGTGACGGTTCCTTATGAAGAGGTCCCGGATAGTGATATCAAAGTATCTGACACCGATCTTAAGAAATATCTGTCTGAGCATCAAGGTGAATATTACAACGACGACGAACTGCGCACGGTCAACTTTGTCAGTTTCGAGGTGACGCCCACGAAGATCGATAGTGCGGATCTGCTGTTGGAGATTACCGAACAAATTGATGAATTTAAGCTGACCGAAAATGATACTCAATTTGTGGAGAATAATTTTGGAGGTTTTGATCCTGCGTATGTGAAACGAGAACAGCTTAGCCCAATCATTGCCGATTCAGTATTTGAACTTCCCATCGGAAATGTTATTGGCCCATACATCGAAAATAATGCCTATCGTGCAGTGAAAATTCGTGATCGGATGATCGTTCCTGATTCAGTACATGCACGCCATATTTTAAGGAGAGCCCAAACCATTGAACAATATCAGGCGGCGCAAAAAACAGCTGATAGTCTTATTAATCTTTTACAAAGTGGCGCCCATTCCTTCGATTCCCTGGCAGCACAATTCACTCAAGACCCTACAGGCATGGGCAATGGCGGAGATTTGGGTAATGTTGCATCCGGTACATTTGTCAAGGAATTTAATGATCTGGTCTTTTTCAATGCCCAACTCAACAAGCCATATTTGGTAGTTACGCAGTTTGGTGTGCATGTGGTGGAAGTATTGGACCGAACCTATCTAACGAGAGAGGAAGGTGTTCAACTGGCTTACCTTAATCTTCCGATTATACCTTCAGAAAACACCCAGGACAGTCTCTATGACAAGGTGCTGGAATTTGCAGGTACCTATCGTCATTTAGATGAAGTAAAAAATGCATTGTCAGATTTTCCTGGAAAATCGATGCAAATTACGACCCCTTTTAAGAAAAACGACTTTACCCTGAGTGCCCTGGGTTCTGGACAAACCAGTCGTGAAATAATTCGCTGGGCTTTTGACCCTTCTGTCGAGGTCAATAATGTTTCTCCGGATGTTTATATCTATCAGGATCCCATATTGTATTACAATAACCGCTATGTCGTAATTGGTCTGAATAGCATCACCCCCAAGGGTCCAGCTTCTCTGGAAGCAGTGAAGCCCACGATCGAAGGACTGGTTAAAAACCAGAAGAAAGCCGAGATTTTGATGCAAGACATGCAGGGATACGATTTGGAAAAGGCGGCCCAGACCTATTCTACAACAATCGATACTGCAAAAGGAGTCAACTTCCTGACCGATTTTATTGCCAATCTTGGAGAAGAACCGGCAGTGGCTGCTTATGCAAGAAAAGCTCCACTTAATGAAGTTTCTAGACCAATTGAAGGTGTCCGTGGGGTGTACCTGATCCGTCCATTGTCCCGGACAGAAGTCACTCCCCCCAACGTCTCGACGTTAAGAAAATCGTATACGAATCAGATCGCCACGCAGGCAAGGGCAGGATTGATCCAGAGCCTCAGGAAAAATGCAGACATAGAAGATCGGCGATTCACATTCTATTAAATCCGTATCTATCTCTTTCAGACCGGTTAAAAGACATCAACAAGACCCTGGACTAGATACTTTTACAAGTATATTTCATCACTTTTCGCAAAAAAATCAATAAACGCAATTGGGTATTACATAAATTTCATCGGGATTTATCGTTAATCAATCATGAAACCAAGTTTGCTCTTTATTCTTTTTGCACTTTTTCTGGCTTGTTCTCCTAATAAAATGGTGGAGGTCAAAGACGAAACCGGACAAGTTATCGAACAGTATGAAATCTCCAAGAACAACGGTAAGAAAAATGGTGAATACCGCAAATTACTTCGAAATCAGGTAATTGAAATCGCTCAATACCAAAACGACACCCTGCATGGTATTCGATCAATCTTCGATCCGGAAGGTATCAAAGAGATCGAAGAAAACTACATTCTTGGTATCCATCAAGGATCTTATCTTTCCTATTATGCAAATGGCCAGGTGAAACTGGAAGGCGAATATAGGAATGGAGTTATGTCAGGCATTTGGAAAAAGTACTATGAGTCTGGTAAATTGATGGAGACAGTATCCATGTCTGACAATGAGGAAAATGGACCCTTTACTGAGTTTTGGGAAAATGGAAACCTCAAAGCTGAAGGCAGTTATCTGGATGGTGATAATGAAAATGGTGAATTAAAGCTCTACGATGAACAGGGGATCCTTGAAAAAACTATGCAATGCGAGCGAGGTATATGTCATACCACCTGGAAGAGGGAAGCTAATCAAAATCAATGAGGAATTTTCTATTCTTGTTGATATCCTTAGGACATCACTTCTTTGTTGAGGGGCAAATTGGAGGTCGTTCGGTTTTTACATTTCTTAATACATCTACGTCTGCCAGAGTTTCAGCCATGGGTGGTGCACTAATTACAAGTCCCGATGGAGATGTTTTTTTGGCACTGGAGAATCCGGCTCAGGTATCAGAACAATTGGATGGACAGTTGAGTTTCCAGCACCAATTTCTTCAGGCAGGTATTCAATCTGGCTATGCCGGTTACGGTAAATACTTTTCCTCAATGAAGATTGCCACACATGTGGGTGTTAAATACATATCATATGGTACTATTGATGAGACTGATGAGTTTGGTAATTTACTTGGTACCTTCAAAGGAAATGAAATAGCCTTGCATGCCGGAGCATCCTACCAGCTGTATGATAAACTCCGTCTTGGCGGAAATTTAAAATTTATTCAATCTTCCCTGGATGTATATCGGTCCAGTGGAATTGCCATTGATCTGGGTGGATTCTACCAGGACACTCTGTCAGGGTTTACTGCAGCCTTAGTGATAAAACATGCAGGTGTACAATTAACAACCTATGATGACAATCGTGAATCACTTCCTCTGGATATACAGATTGGACTTTCCAAAAAATTAAAACATCTTCCCTTCCGTTTGTCGATAACCTGGCATCATTTAAATCGTTGGAACCTACTTTATGACGATCCAACAAATGAAGAAGGCGGTTTTTTTGGTGGATTTCAAACTCTGCAGAAAGAACCAACTCAAATTGATAACTTTTTCAGACATATCATTTTTGGTGGAGAAATGAGCCTGGGTAAGAAGGAGCTGGTGAAGTTAAGGATCGGCTATAATCATCAGCTAAAGCAGGAACTTTCGGTTACAAATCTCCGATCTCTGACGGGTTTTAGTTTTGGATTTGGATTAAAAGTGAGGAAATTTCAATTTGACTATGGAACCACCAAATTACATTTCGGAGGTAGCGGTCATCACATCGGGTTGTCGACCAACTTAAGATACTTTACGGGAAGTGGCATTCTGTAGTTGATATAAACTATTTCACATCCATTTCTGCCGGGATGATTCTATCCGATAAAGCACGAAGTTTTTAATTTGAAAGGCCACCTCCAGATAGATATAAGGTATGGTGATATCACCGCTGGCACTATGCAAAATAAGGGTTGATAGTCCTTTTCGATGCTGAAACGGACTTTGTTTTATCTGAACTCCCTGAACTTTACGAAGCAGAAGAACTTTATGCACCCTTTCAAGAACTCCGGAGGTGGTTATAATACCTGAGTT
>JBGTCB010000277.1:0-13033 GCA_041748995.1 Saprospiraceae bacterium
GATGATTTCGAATATTTTCATCCGGTATTTAAGGAGCATTTGGGTGATACCTATGGGGTAATGGTATATCAGGAAGATGTGATTAAAATAGCCCATTTTTTTGGTGGTCTCGATATGGCCGATGCCGATATTTTACGTCGTGGTATGTCGGGGAAAACCCGGTCGTCTAAAGAGTTGGAAAAAGTAAAAGACCGGTTTTTCGAAAATTGCAAAATGCAGGGTTATCCGGATGAATTAACGAACGAAGTGTACCGGCAGATTGAATCATTTGCCGGATTTTCTTTTTGTAAATCCCATTCAGCCAGCTATGCGGTGGAATCATATTTGGCCTTGTATTTAAAAGTGCATTATCCTTTGGAGTTTATGGTATCCGCCATCAACAACTTTGGAGGATTTTATCGCAAGGAAGTTTATTTTCATGAAGCCCGGATGGCGGGAGGGGAGGTTTGCCAGCCTTGTGTTAATCAGAGTGAGGTATTGGCATCACTGCATGGTAATCAGATTTATATTGGATTGAGTTCTATCGAAGGATTTAATTTGCATATTGCTGAAAAAATTGTTGATGAGCGTAATTTGGGTGGCCCATTTGAATCATTGGTTGATTTTACCGATCGACTATCTATAGGAGTAGAGCACACCGAGTTATTGATTTTTGTCGGTGCATTTCGATGTCTGGGCAGACCAAAAAATGAATTGGTACTGGAGACGCGTATGCTGATTAATAAGAATCAACGTAGAGAAATAAATCATGTGCATAAATTATTTAAGGATCCGGTCAGGCAATGGGAATTTCCGGTATTGGATCGAAATATTTTCGAAGATGCATTTGATGAAATTGAAATTGTCGGATTTCCGGTTTCCTGCGACCCTTTTCAAATGTTGAAAACAAAATACAGGGGTGATGTCCTGGTAAAGGATTTTTTAAATTATGAAAATAAAATCATCCGGATTGTAGGTTACCTGATTGCCCGTAAAGATGTACCTACGATAAAAGGGCATATGAATTTTGGTACATGGATCGATGGTGAAGGGGCTTTTTTTGACACGACCCATTTTCCCGATATTTTATATAAGTGGCCTTTTAAAGGTCCGGGATGTTATCTGATCCAGGGCAAAGTAGCGGTAGAGTTTGGATTTCCATCTCTCGAAGTTGAAAAAGTAGATCGGTTACCAATGGTGGATGATCCGCGTTATGATGACAGTCGTACGAAGGTTAAACTACCCAATGGCTCCAATGTTTCACCTGCACCACTTACCCGGGCACCTTATCCGTCCAAAGGTAAAGTGGATGAATTATATAGAAGGAAAAATTGAGGTTTTACCCTATTGCATGACGATCATTTTTTTTGTAGTCTGGATTTTACCATCGGTGAGTGAATAAAAATAAATACCGGGTTTTAGGTTTTCAGTATCCATTTTTATGACATGATTTCCGGCTGGTTTTAACTCATTGACCAGCGTTTTTAAATGTTTTCCCTGGATATCACGGAGCGTTAGAAGGATATGAGCCCGGTTTTTTAATTCAAATCCGATTTGCGTTTCCGCTGACGCAGGGTTAGGATTGTTTTGAAACAATTTCATATTTCCTTTTTTCAGATTGCGCGTTCCTGTGCTCAGGTTAATATCCGTATAGATGGTAGCAACGGAAAATGCGGGTAAGGTGATTTCAAGTTCAGGACCGGTAAATTCAGGAGATGATGGCTGCCAATAATTATTTTCACTGGACACAAAAGCTGAAGTACTGCTCGTCCGGATTGAGCTGTCAAGCATGATTTTTACCGGTTGTTCGGATGCACTACCGTTTAACAGTACTAATGTCAGTGTCTGATCTTCTTCGTGAATATAGGCACTGGCTCTGACCGTGTTATCAGATTCAGTTTCCACCTGGATGCGTTGAGCACCCGGACGGATATATTTGAAGAAATGTTTAGCGGCTACATATTTTGGAGATTGGTCTCTTAAAGCATTAGTGGTTAAGGCAAACTCGGATGTCTGACCGGCCTCCCCTTCTTCACTGAATGTCCAATAGATCCAGGCACTCTGTTGTCCGGTGGTGAGGGCCTGATGGATACGGAGAGCCAATCCCCAGGCACCATCACCGGGAAACTGATTGGATGGCCAAAGCCAGGAAGCATTTTCTCCCGATGTTTCTGTCATCCATGATTTTTTATTATAAGCGGAAAATCCTTTCACGTCACCTGGTATTCCGGGTGCCGGACTTTCCTGCCAGCCATTCAACCAATATTCCCATAGTAGCGGATTGGCATCAGCAGCATTCACCCCATCGCTTGCATAACCATGAATGCAAAAAAAGTCAAGTGCATCCAGAGCTTCACCATCGGCTGCCAGGTCTCGCAGATACTGAAGATTCTTATGAATAGTATTATTTCCTCCACCGAATTGCCACATGCCATAAGCATCACCACCCAACAAATCTTCCGGACCCATGATCCGGATATCTGCCAGATCATCATATCGGTCAAACTCCTGACGGACTGCTTTCAATGCGGCAATATATTGACTGGACAAGGGATAGGTAAGACTGTTGTAAAATTGTTCGAAGTTCAACTCATTCTGAATAGAAATGGCATAGAATTTTACCTGGTGAAAATCCTGATACCCCTTAATATAAGCAGCAGTACTTCGGGCAAACTGGGTTATGGCACTGGTGGGTCCCGTACCACCAAGATCCGAATCATCAAAGACTGCCTGAGGTAAGTCTGATACATCGAGTTTACCACCGGCAAAATTACCACCCCAGATAAAAGGCCAGGGAGTACCCTGCACAGGTCCGGGCCACCAGTTTTGATTGTATAAGTTGCCCGAGCTCACTTTGACCCATGGCAAGGGAGACCAGATGGAACCAATCAGTTTGAAATCTCCCAATTCTTCTCTTCTTTTCTTTCCTTCCGCAATAGCACCATTGCCGGCATATCGAAAATACCTGATATTTTCTTCAATGTCCGGGCCCATCACCGCAATTGGCGCATTCCGGCCGCCAAATGACCGGCTATAATCACCGGCATCGGTATAAGTACGTACCCGGTTATTCTCCGGTCCGTTTGGATTGGCAGGGTATTCAAGATTTAAGAGATCCGTGACCTGTGATCCCATAAACCAGGGTGAATAATAACTAAAGTCTGAATAGGGTGACTCCAGTACCGGTGTCAGATCTACCCGGTATATCGAGGCTTCGAGATCCTCATAGTAGAGATCCTGCCACCAGGATTGATTTACATCAGCATTACCCTGATGGGCTCCAAATCCGTCAATAATTTGAGCTTTCGAATGGAGGTCAACTGTCAGGGAAGTTTGAGCTGTCAGGGGCAGCCAATATAGCAGTCCGAAAAAAATGCATGCCTTCATTGGTCTCATCTTGAGCTTTATCTATAAGGTTAGCCGGAAATTTCGCTAAAAAATTTAGTTTGAGTGTGCCGGGAAGTACTGTTTAACAACCAATTACCCATCGTGATGTGGGTCACAATGTCAGTGAATTAACCGGTTTATTTTTGGGGCTTCAAATTAAAAATCAATAAAGATGATGAAATCAAATAAAATTGAAGGAACCGTGATCGATGTTCGAGAGCCACTGGAATTGTTTTTAGGTAAAGTCAAAGGATCTGTCAATATCCCGATGGGAAGCATTCCCTCCAGACTGGATGAGCTTAAGAAATTACCCAAGCCACTGATTTTTATCTGTGCTTCCGGCAATCGCAGTGGCCAGGTGGTCGCTTATCTGCAGAGCCAGAAATGGAAGGACGTGCGTAACGGCGGGGCTTGGAAAGCTTACCAGAAAATGGCAACGTAAGTCACGAACCGACATTGGCTTCAACATCAACCAGTGTTTCAACACTCTTTGGTGCAATACTGGATGATTCCGCACTAATTTCGTATTTTTCTCAGGGCACTCTTTCCCGATGAAAAGGTGCATAATCGCAAAATATGAAAGAAGACTCCCCCACAATGATGCCTGAAAATGCCCATAAAGACATACCGGGCAATCCTTCAACAGCCAAATCCAGTACCATCCACCTCAATGACCGGTCAAATGGACTACCGCTGCGGGTTCTTTCTGAAGGAGACTGGAGTTTTTGGATTCAGGAAGGGTATGTAGTGGTTAAAAATGTAATTTCCCGGGAACAGGCAGAAAAAACCGCCGCTTTTCTATGGGAATTTGAAGAGAAAGATCCATACAATTCTGACACCTGGTACACCCCTCCAAGAGCGGAAATGCAAATGAAGGAACTTGTCGGCAGTGGCATGGTCGAAGTATATAACCATCAACTCTTGTGGGAAAACCGTCAAAACCCCCGTATCTATAATGCATTCGTAGATATCTGGGGCACCGAAAAGCTTTGGGTAACCATTGACCGGGCCAATTTGAATTTTCCGAAACAGGATGATAATGGTTTCGGTGGGTTTATTCATTGGGATTATGATCCTGACACCAAGCCTCAGAACGTTCAGGGTGTTTTGGCGCTGGCAGATCAGACTGATGAAAAGATGGGAGGTTTTCAGTGTATACCGGAACTTTTTCGCACATATGATACCTGGAAGGTCACCCAACCGGAAGATCGAAATAGGTTTCAGCCGGATATAACCGGTTTAGAAGATAAGCTGGTCAAGGTGAAACTGGAGGCAGGAGATTTGTTAATTTTTCACAGTGCCCAACCGCATGGTATCCGGCCAAACTTATCGAAAGACAAAGTCCGGATAGCCCAATATATTTCCATGATGCCGGCCCAGGAGGAAAATGCTGATTTGCGCAAATGGCGCATTAATTCATGGCGTGAACGTATTGCCCCTGAGGGATATGCTTTTCCGGGTGATCCCCGCCGATGGGAACAGACGCTCTATCAAACAGCCGAACTAGATGATTTAGGCCGGAAACTTTTGGGTCTTGATAATTGGAGTTAATGGGCACCTCTATTTACCTCTGAATGAGTAAAAATTTAATAAGATGCAAGCCAGACAAGGCTGGAGGAAGAAAGATAGCCGTAGCTATCTGACTGACCTGTCTGCCAAGGCCTGCCAGGCAGGCGATCAACGAAGTAAGGCGAAGCATATTATTAAATAAATTTTCGAAGAAATTGTTTTTACCATGAACGAGGTTGATAGAGGTGCCCTAATATCATTTACAGAGCAGCCACTCTTTTTGTAGAGATACATGATTCCCGAAGCAAAATGAAAGGTCTTTTAATTATTTTTCTGCTCTAAACCGGTTTCATGATAGTTCAAGTTGATAAAATTTTGTCTGGTTTGTACATGGGCTTATTAGCGTTTGGGACAATGGGGTTCATTGCTTGTGCCACCGGTAGTCTGACCCATTCCTGGCCTGTATATAAATCGGATCATTCCAGCTCCAGTTATTCTCCGGCTGCACAAATAAACCGGGATAATGTCTCGCAACTGCAAATGGTCTGGCGATTTGACCCGGAAGATGCTCCGGCTGGAGTACGCTATGGAAAGTATGAATGCAATCCCATCGTGATAGGGAGTACGATTTACGCTACTTCTGCGCGTAGAAGAGCTTATGCGATCGATGCTACCAATGGCACATCTATTTGGTCATTCGATCCTTTTGATGGTGGTCGTGGAGGTGGCATGTGCCGCGGAGTTACTCATTGGTCCGATGGAAAGGAAGAAAGGATCCTCTTTACCGCAGAAAACTTCCTATACGCACTAGATGCAAAAAACGGACAATTAATCCGGTCTTTTGGCAATAATGGTAAGGTAGATTTGAATCAGGATTTAGGTGTTGATCCGGATTCCATTTGGGTCAAACCGACTTCACCGGGTATTATCTACCAGGATTTGATCATCATGGGGTCAGAAGTATCTGAATCCTATGATGCCGCACCGGGTCACATCCGTGCCTATAATGTCCGAACGGGAAAAATGGAATGGATTTTCCACACCATACCCCAACCTGGAGAATTTGGTTACGAAACCTGGCCTCCGGATGCCTGGAAATATACCGGAGGAGCCAATAATTGGGGAGGTATGAGTCTGGATGAGACGAGAGGTATCGTTTATGCTCCCCTGGGCTCTCCGACTTACGATTTTTATGGAGCGAACCGCAAGGGTGAGAACCTGTTTGGTAATAGCCTGGTTGCGTTGAATGCAGGGACAGGAAAGCTGGTGTGGTATTTTCAAACCATACATCACGACCTATGGGATTATGATCTTCCCGCCCCACCCAATCTGGTGACGATCGAAGAAGATGGTGAGAAAATCGATGCGATAGCTCTAACCACAAAAACCGGATTTCTCTTTCTTTTCAACCGGGAAACCGGAGAACCCATCTATCCGATAGAAGAACGACCTGTACCCCCGGCAACGATAGAAGGAGAAGAAACCTGGCCAACCCAGCCCTTTCCTACCAGACCGGCACCCTTTTCCAGGCAAGAATTGACCCGGGAAAATCTCACCGATGTCTCACAGGAAGCACATGACTCGGTTTTCAAACGATTTAGCAGCATGCGGTCTGATGGATTGTTTGCTCCCGCATCGCCTCAGGGCACTATCATGTTGCCGGGAAGCCGGGGTGGTGCAGAGTGGGGTGGTTCGGCGTACGATCCAAATACAGGTTTGCTATACATCAATGCCAATGAATCTCCCGAACTCCTTACTTTGCACAAAGCAGGTAAGGAGATCAGGGGTAGATTTTCTTATTTCCAATTGGGACAAAGATATTACAATACCTTTTGTTCAACCTGCCACGGCAATGATCTCGAAGGTGATATAACTAATCCTTCTTTAAAAAATATCGGGGCGCGATTCGCAAAATCTGAGACATTGGATAAGATAAAAAAAGGTGCCGGTCGCATGCCGGGATTTACCCTGATGACAGACAATGAAGAAAAGGGAATTATGTCGTTTTTATATGATGAAGGCAAAGAAGACATCGTGCAGCGATCCACTAATCCTAAGACGGACAAAGGTTATCAGAATGTAACCGCTTACAGCCATTTTCTTGATCCGGATGGTTTTCCTGCAGTCAGCCAGCCCTGGGGTACGCTAAATGCCTATAACGTTAATACCGGAGAATACGAGTGGCAAATTCCTTTGGGTAACTATCCGGAACGACAAAAACCGGGAGGTGATTTCACCGGTGCTGAAAACTGGGGTGGGCCAATTGTCACTGACGGAGGACTTGTTTTTATTGCTGCGACCAGGGATGAAAAATTCAGGGCATTTGATAAATCAAACGGGAAATTATTGTGGGAAACAGATGTGCCCGGAGGAGGGTATGCCACACCAACAACTTACACCATTAAAGGTAGGCAATATGTCATTATTGCTGTGACCGGCACCGACGGGAAGCCATCAGGTACCATTACTGCCTTCGCTTTGCCGAAGAAGTGATTTAAAATTTTGCTGAAGTAGTTTACAGACCGAAGGACCTTGTCCTAAATGGCAGGTTCCCTCAGATCTCCAAGATCTGAGGGACATCTAATTATTCTTAGACCTGCCGGGATGTGAATACAGAATCTACTGCTTTTTTTTATTATTTCTACTAGTCTCCGGTAACCCATTCGCGATTGGAAACCCAATCGTTGAGTTAATCTGAAGATAGCGATGCAAAATCCCGTTTAATTAAAGGCTATTAAAGCAGTAGTACCAAAATTAAGATCAGCAATAAAGTACCGGCACCAATGTAAATACCATTGCTACTGAGTGCTTTGGCTTCTGCTTCCAGAACATTCAGTTCAGCACGGAGAGCTTTCGCTTCTTCTTTAATGATGATTTTTTCTGCCCGGGTTTCAGCATCCTTTTTTGCGCTCTTTAAATTCTGGATTTTCTGGAGCAATATGTCGGCTTTTACCTGAATTTTTTCCAGTGCTATTTCTTTCTCAATTGCTTCACTATTTTCATTTGGACTGGGGCCATTGGTTGCGAAAACTGAGGAAGATAGAAGGAGGACTAAGGTCGACATCAGAAGCCAGTGAAATTTCATAATTTTCATGGGTAATCTAGTTTAAAAGTTATAGTAAATAATTAGTTAAATGATATTGACCCTATGGACGTGCTTACTTTAGTAAAAGTTCGATTCTGAACTCTCGCGGTCGTAATTATTGGTTCATTGGCCTGAATTCCCCGATTTTTGAATCCGAAAAATTGATTTGTGACGTAAATACAAGGACAACCGAACTATTTCATTTCATCAATTCAGTAAACCATGAGAAAACTGATACTCAGAAAGATTTCTGTAGATGTGTCATTATTGATGTGGGTGATCATGTTATCTCCGCAGCTTGAGGCTCAGATACTCTCGGGAGTGATCAAGGATCAAAGAGGAAGACCGGTACTTTCGGCCCACGTGGTCATCAACTCGACACAAGAACATACACATAGCAATGAATTTGGCACTTTTAAGATACCTGGTGTTCAGTTGGGAGACACCCTTCACACCTCATCTCTGGGGTATGGGGAGGACGAACTCATCATACAGCAAGACGATTTAGAACACGGAGTACAGATCATTCTAAGTGAAGTAGATTATGATTTGAGTCAGATTAATATATCGGATCATCACTATAGCACCAGGCAACTAGCCAGGTTTGATTTAAAAACCAACCCGGTGACTTCCTCGCAGGAGGTATTGACAACAGTACCGGGATTGATCATTGGGCAGCATGCTGGTGGAGGCAAAGCAGAACAACTTTTTCTACGTGGATTTGATCTGGATCACGGCACGGATATTAATATAACTGTTGATGGTATGCCGATTAATATGGTCTCTCATGCCCACGGACAGGGATATGCCGATTTGCATTTTATTATTCCCGAAGTAGTTGACCGGGTTAATTATGAAAAAGGGCCTTATCTGGCCAGGGTTGGTAATCAGGCAACAGCAGGGCATGTTTCTCTTGAAACCATGGACCGGCTGGAAGCCAGTAGTCTGAACCTTGAGTATGGAAGATATAATACACTTAGGATGTTAGGTCTGGTAGACCTGAGTCAGAAAAATGGCAAAACCGATGGATACCTGGCTATAGAGAACCTGATGACGGATGGCCCATTTAATTCTTCACAAGATTTTCATCGATCTAACCTGATGGCAAAATTTGGTCATGAGATGGAAAATGGTGACCGGATAAGTTTGCTGGCTTCCCGGTTCAGCAGTCGCTGGAATGCCTCTGGTCAGGTTCCTCAGCGAGCCATTGACCAGGGATTGATTGATCGTTTCGGGGCCATCGATGATACCGAAGGAGGTGAAACGTCGCGCACCAACTTTGCTCTTACTCATTCCAAAAGTCTTGGAAGGAGTGCATTTCTGAAAAGCAATGCCTACTATATTAACTATGACTTCGAATTGTTTTCCAATTTTACATTTTATCTGGAAGATCCGGAAAATGGTGACCAGATCCGTCAGAAGGAGAATCGAAATATTGCGGGATTTACCTCAACCTATTTCGATGATTTTTATTTGGGCTCCCACTACACTTCCATTCAGGCCGGAGCCGGACTTCGCTACGATCAGATATCGGATGTGGAACTTTCGCATACGCTGAATAGGAAGACAACACTCGAATCCATTTATCGGGGAGATGTCCTGGAAAGTAATTTATTCGGATTTTATGAGGCATCCATTGACTTTGGAAGATTTACCTTAAATCCAGGTGTTCGTATTGATCATTTTAAATTTGACTATAATGATCATCTTCAGACCCGGTATGATTATCAATCGAAAACTCACAATGTCATCAGTCCAAAATTGATTATGACTTATAGCCAAAACAAAAAGTGGCAGCATTTTTTGAAACTGGGTAAAGGTTTTCATTCAAATGACAGCCGGGGTATTATCGCTTCCGCGAATGCACCGGAAACCGGCGACTATAAATCGGTGCCGGCAGCTTACGGTGCTGATCTGGGCACCATCTGGAGACTCCAAAAACGTCTGGTTATTACCTCCGCACTCTGGATTTTGTTATCTGACCAGGAGTTTGTCTATGTAGGTGATGCCGGTATTGTGGAGGCCAGCGGTCGATCCCGCCGGCTTGGAGTTGATCTGGGAGCCAGAGTTCAATTGAATGATCATTGGTTTGTGTATGGTGACTACAACTATGCTTATGCCCGTAGCACCGATGAACCATCTGGCTCCGACTATATACCGCTGGCACCAATATATACGCTGACAGGAGGCATTACCTACCGTAATGACCAGGGGCTGACCGGGGGTCTCCGTTTTGTGAATGTAGGAGACCGACCTGCCAATGAAGACTACAGTATTTTGGCTGAAGGCTATTTCCGGGTGGATGCTAATCTACAATACGATTTTAAGCACTTGACCTTAGGTGTGGTCATCCAAAATCTGCTAAACACGGAGTGGAACGCAACTCAGTTTGCTACCGAGTCCCGGTTATTTAATGAATCTGCCAGTGTAGAAGAAATTCACCTTACTCCCGGAATACCGTTTGCTCCCCGACTCAAATTTAGTTATCGATTTTGAATCTTATTGAGTGACAAAATTTCAAATTCTCTTTGGCCAACCTTGATAATTTTTAGAATTATATTTGGCTGCATTCCCTTTGTGAAGAATTTTCAATTCTTTTTGAATGGTGTGATCTTTCAAATTTGGTAAAGTGAAAAAAGGGAGATCTCGCACACTTGGTGATCAAATCTCCTATCAAAAAATATTTTCCCTCATCTTAAAAACCTGACGTAATTTCGTTGCGCAAGCACCGCCATGGGCAACAGTTTGAATCGTCATTTCGGGTTTTTTGGCACCGGACCGAGATTTTCGAAACCAGGTTGCCCTAGCTATACGCTAAGCCTCTACATCTTTAGCTTGACCAGCTTTGAAGAGTCATGGCAAAGCACCCCTGTAAACCTTACCAAGTCTGATTTTTGTGCATGGTGTGCACTTTCGCTTATTCGCCACCTTAAAACAACGACTAAATAAATAGTCTTCTGGCCTTATGAGCCTTCCTTATTTTCTCTTGTGAAAAAAGGAAAATCCGAATCCAAATCTCAATCTATGGAAGTGAAAAAAATTCTGCTAGCCTTTTGGCTGCACTTATATTACGTTATGCTTATTGCTCAGTTGCCCACAACGTGTGAAAATGCGATGGAGGTATTTTGTGGCGAGACTTATGATTTTATTATTGATCCGCTTGATTCAGCGATTGCAATTTCAACTTTCTGCCAAGGGAATTCCGTAAATGCTCTATGGCTGGAGATCAATGGTACTGGTGCCATTTATGATTTCAAAGTTTGTGATCAATCTTCCTTTGATATTTTTCTTGTCAGTGGGTTTTGTGAAAATCAGTCATGTCAACAGCTATTAAATTCGGCCATTGTTTACGACTGTCCAACCACTTTTCAGGGAAGATTTAAGTCTGTTGTAGGAGAAACATATTATGTATTGATTGTTCTAAACTACCTGGATCCAAGGGTTTTATCTTTTAGCCTGCAATGTGCTGAACCAGCTACAAATGACGAATGCGATGGTTCACTGCCAATTTCAATGAGCGTGACATATGAAGTAAATGCACAATCGGCTAGTATGGGCATCCAGCCCTCTTGCAGTTTCTTTTGGGAAAGTGGTGATTTATGGTATCAATTTACTGGTTCTGGAGATTTTGTATTCTTTAACTCCACTTCAAACCTGGTTAATGGTACTCTTTATGAAGGTGTCTGTGGTACTTTGAATTGTATACAACAGCTCAACATTGGATTTCTGGAGGGATATCTTACCGAACCGGACAAAATCTATTATTTGCAAGTGCGGATGTACGGTAATGAGCAGCACAGTTTTTCCCTACAGAAGCATGAAATAGCTCCCGACAGTTATTGTGAAAATGCCTCTAATCTTCCAATCCTTGAGTCCTTTGAGATCGATTTTTCTGACGTGATCTATACAAATAGTCCTTGCTATGGTTTTTTTCGGGCACATAAGTGGTATAAAGTACAAGGAAATGACAGTATCACTAATATCTCCTATTATGAGAACGTACCCGAGGTTATTAGTGGTGATTGTCATTCAATGAATTGTGAAGTGATCACTGTCTCTAACAGTTTCATTTCATTTTTCGCTAAAAGAGGTGTTCAATATTACATAGTATACCCGGGTGGTTCGAATTTCGAGTCTTATGCATATTTTACACCTTATGAGGCAATTAATGATACTTATGAGACAGCATTGCAGCTTTCTTGCGAAGTTTCACTAGAGGGGACTTTAGTGGGAGCATTTTACGATTTCGGGTTCCCTGACTATCTCAGCGGATCACCGGATTTATGGTACAGAGTGGTGGGAACTGGTCGATTTTATGAATTCCTTTCTGAATTTGTACCCTCGGCCGAAGTTTATAATGGACCTCAAATTGAGCTGTTTGAATTGTTTGACGACCAATTGCAACCGTATTATGGGGGTTTTTGGGTAAGTGGTCTTTTCAATTATTATCTTTCAGAAGAATCAATTTACTACATTCGGGTTTCTGGCGAGGCCGATTCTTTTTCGATCGAAATTAATTGCAAGGATCCTGTTAGTAACGACGAGTGTCAGGATGCGATCCAAATTTCAACGAGAGATAGTGTTTCCAGTATAAATCAGTTTTCGACTTTCACCTCTCAGGATACATGTTTTAACTACGGTTATTTTGGGGAAGTTCGATCTGACATTTGGTACCAATTTACTGGTAATGACCGATTGATGGAGTTCGTTTTTAGTAGGTCCACAAATGGTGCTTCTTTTGCAATATATGAGGGTAATTGTGAGGGACTCAACTGTGTTTATATTTTGCCACCTTTTATCACATATGAACCCCATAAGGTTAAAATTTTCTTTGCCGTCGATCACCAATATTATATAAAAGTATTTAGCGGTAGCGCCAATTCCCACGAGCAGGACTTTTTATTTTATTTCAATGAAGTGTCGGTAGCACCAAACGACCAGTCTTGTAGTGCATATACGCTCAATTGTGGTGATGTCATAAACGATTCAACTGACAATGCTCTTCTGAATGAGCTAGACTGTCTTGGTGATCAGCCTTACACAGCCGGAGTCTGGTATAAGTTGGTGGGGAAC
>JBGTCB010000278.1:0-5720 GCA_041748995.1 Saprospiraceae bacterium
ACATCGGTACTCATGCGGAGAATCTTGCTGAGACGATCACAGGTTTGAAAATTGTTGAATTAAGTGCTGATGTCAGTACGTTTGTAGAGGGTCGCTTGTTGGACGATGATGCCAGTGTATTGCTGAGATTTGATAATGGGGCTAAAGGTGTATTAATATGTAGTCAAATTAGTGCAGGCGAAGAAAACGCCATCAATATCAAAGTATATGGCGAAAAGGGAGGAATTCAATGGCACCAGCATGACCCTAATACGATGTATGTAAAATGGCTGGACAAACCCATGGAAGTGTATCGCACCGGTCAGGGATATATGGGTGCATCTGCACAAGCAAATACCCGTGTCCCAGCCGGACACCCGGAAGGGTATCTGGAGGCTTTTGGTAATATTTATCGAAATTTCGCCAAAGTAGTGCAGGCAAAATTGGCAGGAGAGAACCCCGATCCGCAGTACCTGGATTTTCCTACCGTTGACGATGGTGTTCGGGGCATGGAGTTTATTGACGCCGTCATTGAATCAGGTGAAAAAAATGCAGCCTGGGTATCGTTATAGTATCAAAACAGCGGAGTAGATACCAAATATCTTCACTCTGTTATATTATTCATATTTTAAATAATAACTGACATCGATTAACAATGAAAAATATAAAGGGACCTGCTATCTTCCTGGCCCAGTTTGCCGGAGATGCACCACCATACAATTCACTGGACAACATTTGTAAATGGGCAGCTGATTATGGTTATGTCGGAGTACAAATTCCAACCTGGGATGGCCGGATTATTGACCTTAAGAAAGCAGGCGAAAGCAAGGATTATTGTGATGACATTAAGGGAAGAGCCAAGCAATTTGGTATAGAGATTACTGAATTATCCACCCATCTTCAGGGACAGCTTGTGGCGGTACATCCTGCCTACGACATCATGTTTGATGGTTTCGCACCACCTGAAGTCCGGGGTAATAGCAAAGCAAGAACGGAGTGGGCTGTCCAGCAACTTAAATACGCCGCTAATGCCAGCCGCCATATGGGCATTGAGGTCCATGCTACTTTTTCCGGAGCACTCATCTGGCATACCGTGTACCCATGGCCACAACGTCCCCATGGCCTCGTGGAGACGGCGTTTAAGGAGTTGGCCCATCGCTGGCTACCGATCTTAAACCATTTCGATGAGCAGGGGGTTGATGTATGCTATGAAATTCACCCGGGTGAAGACTTGCATGACGGAATTACATTCGAGATGTTTCGAGAAGCATCCGGCAATCATCCACGAGCCAATATACTCTACGACCCCAGCCATTTTGTCCTTCAGCAATTAGATTATCTCGCCTACATCGATATTTATCATGAATTTATTAAGATGTTTCATGTCAAAGACGCGGAGTTTAATTCATCAGGCCGGGTGGGCGTGTATGGTGGCTATCAGGATTGGATTAACCGGGCCGGTCGTTTTCGTTCACTTGGAGATGGGCAGGTAGATTTTAAAGCTATATTCAGTAAACTAGCTCAGTATGATTATGATGGCTGGGCAGTGTTGGAATGGGAATGCTGCATTAAAGATGGAGATCAGGGTGCCAGGGAAGGAGCGGTATTCATAAAAGACCACATTATCAATGTGACCGAAAAGGCTTTCGACGACTTTGCCGGAGGGGCTCCCGATGAGGCTTTGAACCGAAGTATCATCGGCCTCTGATGCTGCTTTGAAGATTGGCGATATATCCAATCAATTTAATAGATTGCACGTTATGAATCGGATAACGTGGACTTTGCTGTTGTTTTTCCAGACCACCTGCGTTGCATTGTGGGCTCAGGTTAATCAGCTCACTTATTCCGGTGTGTTGCAAGATCTTTATAGCGAAACGGCTATCGCAGGAGCTACGGTACTGTTATCCAATGATAGCTCTCAATTTGAATCGGTCTCTAACAGGCGAGGCGAATTTTTATTCAAAAACTTACCGGCAGGATACTATCGGCTTACTTTTCAATCGCTGGGTTATCAAACTAAAAGTATTGCTGAAGTAGAAATTCATTCAGGAATACCCAGGAGACAGGTATTCAGCTTGACTCCGGCAGAGGAAACTATAGAGGAAGTGGTTGTGAAAGCCGAATCCCGTACCCGTTTAAATGAAGCTGTCGCCAGCATCTATACATTGACAGTAGAAGAGTCCTTTCGTTTTCCCGGCACTTTTTATGATCCGGCCAGGCTGGCAACCCACTATGCCGGGGTTTTTAATGAAAACGATCAGGCCAACAATCTGGTTGTCCGGGGCAATTCACCCAATGGATTGGGATGGTATCTGGAAGGAGTGGAAATTGTCAATCCCAATCATTTGAGCAACGCAGGAACTACAGGCGACAGGTCAAGTCAAAGCGGCGGAGGGGTGAACATCCTGAGTGCGCAGATGTTAGATAATTCGACATTTCTTACCGGGGCTTTCCCGGCTTCCTATGGCAATGCAACGACCGGTATTTTTGATATGCGTTTACGTGAAGGTGCCCGTGATCAAACGCATGTTACTGCCCAGATAGGCCTGATTGGTATCGATGCCGCGATCGAGGGACCAATAGGTCAGTCAAAGGATGACACGTATCTTATCAACTACCGTTACTCTGCCTTGGGATTGCTAGCTTCTATGGGTGTTGATCTGGGTGATGAATCCATTCGTTTTCAGGATCTTTCATTCCATCTAAAATGGAAACTGGGTAAGGTTGGCACTCTTTCTTTTTTTGGAATAGGTGGATTAAGTAGCAATGTTTTCGAGGCACCGGAATTCGAATTACGTAAAGATTTTAAAGATCAACAAAACATCAACTTCGACAGTCGGATGGCCGCCTCCGGGGTAAAGTTTGAAAATTCCCGGTGGGAGCATGTATTGGCCTATAGCGGCTATCAACATCAGCGGTCTTCCCACCTGTTAAGAAATGTTGTACAACTTGCACCTTTTGAAGATGATGCCTCCGGAGAACAACGACTTGGTCTGCATAGCAGGCGAAAATTTCAAATAAGTCAAGGCGCTGCTCAGCTTGGAATCCGGGCTAATTTGGTAGACTATCAGGCGTCAAACACCCGTTTTCTCCTCCATGAAAGCCATGACAATTATAAGAATGGATACATTCTTCAGGCCTATGGAGATGTTAGAAGGACGATAGGCAACCGAATTCAACTGCAGGGAGGTCTGCATTTGACTCATTTTTCCTTGAACAATTCAACTGTTCTGGAACCCCGTTTTGGTGTGACCTATCAGTCTTCACCAAAGATTGAATGGGCTGCTTCCTATGGTTTACATAGTCGCATCGCTCCTCCCGGAGTGTTACTGATTGCAAGAAGGCAGGGGTTTGATAACTCAAATCTGGATTTTACCAGGAGTCACCACATCGTATTAGCCAATAACTATCACATTGGCCCCTATTCGAAGTTAATCACCGAAATCTACTATCAGCAACTCTTTAATGTGCCAATCGTCAGGGGTAATAGACGAAGTTTGTCAACCATTAATTCTCTGGATTATATTTTAGCTGAAAATTTCGCCAGTGAAGGTGTGGCCCGGAATGCAGGCATTGAACTGACTTATCAGCAGTATTTTACCAGTTCGACTTATTTTTTACTGAATGGCACATTGTACGATTCGAAATATACGGGTGGAGATGGGATTGAACGCAATACCCGGTATAATGGACAATTTGGTTTTAATGTGACCGGAGGGAAAGAGTTTAACTGGCAAAAAAATAATAAAGTCAAAATGGTCGGTTTGAATCTCCGGGCAACCTGGTTTGGTGGTTTTTGGGAAAGTCCGGTTGATATCGTGCAATCGGTCTTTCATTTTCGTACTGTGTATGATGAAACCAGGGCATTTACCTGGCAATTACCAAATTTTTTTAAGATTGATTTTCGGGTTTATTATAAAAGAGTAAAAAAGAAATATACCAGTATTTTAGGTTTGGATATTTTAAATGCTACGAATCACCAAAATATTGCGTATCATTATTTTGATCTCAAAAAGATTCAGGTTACATCAAAATACCATCTGGGTTTAATTCCTAATTTAAGCTATCGGATAGAATTTTAATCGCAATGAAAAAATATCTGCATTGGTTGGTCGTCTTTATCTTTCTCCTTTTCTCCTTTTGGCAAATTAATGACCCTGATCCCATCAGGTGGATTGCAATTTATCTGGGAGTCGTTGTATCGGTAGTCTTATTTATAAAAAACAAATACATTCCATTTATACCATTGGCGGGAGTGATCTTATGCTTAGCTGGAACACTTTATCTGGTACCGGATTTTTTATACTGGATTAAAGAAGGTATGCCTACAATTACTGGTCAAATGAAAGCGGAAAGTCCGCACATTGAGTTGGTAAGAGAGTTTCTAGGATTTGTCATTTCCGGACTTACCTATTTTTTCTACTACCGTGCACATCGTAGTGCAAAGATTTCCACCGCCTCGTAGGAGATTGTAGAAATACGAGAAGGGCTGCGATTTTTTACAAAAAAAAGGGATCCGACAAAATATCAGCGCTCGGTGGGTATTTCAACAACGTTCTGGTTGAGTTCATGTGATTGGGAACACATAAGTGGCAACCAATATTCATTAATATTGTTTTCCCTTTGCAGCTTAACTAAAAAATCTTTAGATAATGAACTTCAAAAAGGATGTCATTGAAAGGAGTCACACGCTGCCAGTCGTGGTTGACTTTTGGGCACCGTGGTGCGGGCCGTGCCGGGTTTTAGGTCCGGTTATTGAGCAACTTGCAGGGGAAAATGGTGGTAAATGGGAATTGGCCAAGGTGAATACGGAAGAACATCAGGAGCTTGGTGTTGAATATGGTATACGAAGTATCCCTAATGTCAAGATGTTTTATAAAGGAGATGTAATTGGTGAGTTTGCCGGAGCATTGCCAAAGCATCAGATTTTACACTGGTTAGACAAGGTATTGCCCGATCCACAAAAAGCAGCCTGGGCAGAAGTTGGTGATCATGCAGACAGTGTTTCACAGCCAGAAGCCATCGAATTGCTTCAAACTTTTTTGAAGGAGAATCCCAACCACCGTGAAGCCAGTGTTGCATTGGCACAGCGTCTGGCACTTCACGACCCTGATCATGCTGTCCAGTTGCTATCAAATATTAAAATGGGAGATCCGGAATACGAGTTGGTCGAAGATGTGACTCAGCTGAAGGAACTGATAGATCTCTCTGTACATGAGCAGGACAACCTGTCACTAAAGCTGACTGCTGCCGCCCAGGATCTGAAAGACAATAATCTTGAGTCTGCCATTCAGAAAATCATAGAGGTGGTTGGTCTGGATAAAAACCTGCACAATGAATTACCCCGGAGAGCGGCCATTGCAATCTTTCATTTGATTGGAAATCAACACCCGGTAACGAAAAAGTACCGGCGTCTTTTCGACATGGCATTGTATTGATTTTGTTTTATAGCTCATACTTCGTCTGGATCGATTCAATATACAGGGATTTCTCATTTATCGGTTTGGGGCCTGAAAAGGTAAGAACCCATGACCACGCAGCAGAACCTATCCGATTTGATCATGTCCTGCAAGCCTAGAGCATCGTTTCTGAAGTAAATGATATTATGGACGAGATTGTTTTTTGTCAGGTCGAAGAAGCGAAACTGCGTATAGCCGTAGCTATATAATGATTTCGATGATGAAGAGATGACGAAAAAGAAACCGTCCTTAGTATCAGGTATTTCGGAAATGATGCACTAG
>JBGTCB010000279.1:0-4406 GCA_041748995.1 Saprospiraceae bacterium
TCAGGTCAGCATCCAGTACTTTAGTGATTGAACCTCCCGCATCCTCACTTCTATTAGTAAACCTGTAATAGGTATCATTGTGACTGGAGATACCATGAATGGAGAGTCCGGTAGGTGAAATTCTTCGTGAAGCCATACGGGTGAAAATATCATAACTTGATATGCCAGTAAATAATCAACGATTCCTGAACTGACATTTGCCGTTAGCCGGTTGACGATTCTTTTTTTCTTTGTTGTTGGTTCAATCAGAAGATTCCATAGTTTGTTTTGGAAATAATAATTCGTATAGTGAAGGTCCCTGGTAATTGCCATGGACTGGCTCATGGACAAATTTTCATAGCTCCGCAGGTCGTCACTTATATCAGTCGAAACATGCTTATCTGATGACTGTCCGGCTGCCTTATTACTGGCAGCTGTCGCTGAATACTTAAGAAAGGGAAGGTCTAAAAGGGGAATATCCAAAAGCAATCTTTCGGTAATTTGAAGTGTGGAGTCTGTCTGACCTCCTGCAAAAAATGGGTAATCATGCTAAGATCAGATGTGATAATTGATTGTAAATGTTTCATGATTTCATATAATGGTTTGATAGGTCAAAATTAGTTCTTACCTCTTTTTACTTTTATCACTTTAGATCGAATCCGATAAATGACTGGATGAATCGAGGAGATTAAAAATCCACTTGATTTGGCTTGAGTTTGACTGGGTGCCAGGTAATTCTTTGCCCGATCCGAATTCTTTTTCTCCGGGAGGAACAATTAAACAATTCACTTCAACTACAAGATCACAAAAACCAAGGTACAGTGGGACCCCTAAATCCCCAAAAAGGGGACTTCCCAGTCTGCAACTAAAAAACTACTCGGGACAAATGAAATTCATTGATCGGAGACAATTAAACAATTAAACAGTTCAACAATTAGAACACTTTTCACTCATTTCATCCAGTGTTTTCCCCAACTCACACATGCAATGATTGTGCACGCTTTTTTACTGAAATACCTTGGCTCTGTTTTTAACCTTTTAGTCTCAGCTGAGGTTCGGTTGAGATTATTAAGATTCAATTATTCATTTTAAAAAAATTCATTTGTTATGCGTTATTCATATTTAATTTTCCTGCTTTTGACTTTGGTCATATTGAAATTTACCGCTTGCACTGACCTGCCTGCGAAGGTTGAGCCCTTCACCGGAATTGTCAGCCTGGATTCAACAGAATTAATTAAACGGGGTGAATATCTGGTAAGTATCATAGGATGTGATGATTGCCACTCACCCAAGCGACATGGACCCAATGGTCCCGAAATGATCCCTGAATTACGACTATCCGGTGCTCCGCAACATGGGTCTTTGCCTGAGGTGGATGTATCGGAAATTGAAAAGGGATGGTCTCTTTTCTCACCCGATTTTACCGGATCTGTCGGTCCGTGGGGAACCTCCTTTGCCGCCAATCTCACCAGTGATGCGTCCGGAATCGGCCTATGGAGTGAAGAGCAGTTTTTGCGGGCTATCCGCGATGGTAAATTCAAAGGCCTCGAAGGGAGTCGCCCACTATTGCCTCCTATGCCGTGGTTTATTTACCGGAATATGACGGATGAAGATTTGAAATCAATCTTTGCCTACCTTAAAACTGTTCCGGCAGTACGTAACATTGTTCCGGCACCCGTACCCCTGGCAGACCTGAACCCAAAGGAGGCAAATTGACGATTTCAACAGCCTCCTAAATTTGGCATATTGTTTTGTGATTTCCAGGAGAGTCCGGCTTGTGCATGAGCCGGACTTCCTCCTGAGACACTTATACTCTGCAGCCCTTTTCATAAAATCAGGACTGAAACGGAGGCGAGACAGCCATGTAGCTTTAATGGCTATTCACAGTTCATCCCTGGTTTTACTCAATTCATTCAATCAAACCACATCTCAGCTGAAAACATGGGAGTCCGGATTTTAAAAGCGGTAAATTGAACCCTGTATGCAAATAGATCTACCTAAATATAGCAGTAAAGACTATTACGTTCTGCCTCTGGTGGTGTTGCCCTTTTCATGGCTAATGAACTACCTCATCTTAGGGAGTCTTTGTTGTAGTGATTGGAAGATCTTTTTTATGACCACTTCGATCACCGCTGTGGTATTCAGTGTCTACTTCATGATATGCGGCTGGTGGGCAGTTCGTCTCAAGAATCGGTTTTCTAAGGAATCCGAAATTGGTAAGAAGTTACTCTTTATGATATCGACTTTCCTGGTTATTACCGGTCTGGTGTTGCTTGTCTTATTCAGGATTTTTGAGCTGATGCCTTTTTTTAATTATCGTTTTGACCAGGGCCGGTTTATCTGGGCTTATGCAGGTCTAGGATTTATAAATATTTTCCTCAGTTTTTTATTTGAAGGTATTTCCCGCTATGAAGACTGGCAATCAAATCTCGAACAAACAGAGCAATTAAAAAAGGCTTTTCAACAAAGCCAACTGGAAGGATTGAAAAGTCAGGTCAACCCCCATTTTCTTTTTAATTCTTTAAATTCTCTCTCTAGTCTGATCGAAGATGAAAGCGAAGACGCAGCGCAGTTTCTGGATGAGATGAGTAAGGTCTATCGCTATATGTTGCGCAATGAGGAAGATCAATTGGTCACTGTCAGATCCGAAGTGCAATTTCTGGACTCCTATTTATTTCTTTTGAAAGTCCGGTTTGGAGAAGGTCTGCAGGTGAAAATTCATCTAAACCCAAAGTCGTTGGACCGTTTAATTCCCCCTTTGACATTACAGGTCCTGGTAGAAAGTGCTTTTAATCAAAATACCTTAAGTAAGCAAGATCCTTTATCAATAGAAATTTTTTCAAATTCAGATGATGCAGTCTTTATCCGCAATAAAGTCAACCCAAAATTGACGAATGAAAGAACCGCAGAAGAATCCGGTTTGGATCATCTCATTTTGAAATACAAATTATTGGACCAGGAGGATATTTCGATCGAAGAAGAATTAAATTTCCGCACAGTCCGTGTTCCATTGCTCCATAATTCAAAACCTGTCTTATCATGAGACCATGGATGAGGATCAGTAAGTTGCAGTGGTACACATTTCTGGCCACCACACCATTGATCATTATCATTCTGAATTATATCATCTTTGGCCGGGAAATCTTTAGTAATTATAAAGTATGGTTGTATTCTTTTCCAATAATGGTGCTCCTGGGTTTCTTAGCCTGGCTGACCAGCCTGTTGATGGGTAATTGGCTTAAACACAAATTTCGCGAACTGAGGCAGCTACAGACCCGGTTGCTATTCCAGATTTTATTTGTTTTCGCTTTTTCTTTACTTTGTATTTTTGGTCTTTTCTGGATCTATGACAGTACCGGATTACTGGGATATCAGTGGGATTGGAATACAGTAAGATTGGGTTGGTTGGTTGGATTAGGCCTTAATTTTTTGATAGAGACCCTTTATGAAGCAGACTATGCTTTTATTCGTTACAAAGAGAGTGTCGAGGAAAGAGGCAACCTGGAGAAAATGGCCGTTCACCAGGAATTTGATACCCTTAAAAATCTCGTTAATCCTCATTTTTTATTTAATTGTTTTAATACACTTTCTTCCCTGATTGAGGAGGATCGCGAAAAGGCCGGGCAGTTTCTCAATGAACTGAGTAAAGTGTACCGTTATCTTTTGCGAAATAATCAGGAAGTACTCAGTACACTGGACAATGAAATTGGTTTTATCCGATCTTATTATCAATTATTGAAAACCCGGCATGGAGATGCATTGGAACTCAATATTGATCTCGATTCAAAGTATGGTAAGTATTTGCTTCCCTCTCTGTCGCTCCAGTTGCTGGTGGAAAATGCGGTAAAGCATAATGTCATTGCCACCGATCGACCTTTGGTGATTGATATATTTACCACTGAAGGCAACCGGTTGATCGTCAACAATAATTTGCAAAGGAAGCTCGTCAAAGTAAATAGCAACCGGGTAGGACTGGAAAATATCAGGTCAAAATATGCACTCTTACATCAGCAGGGTTTTCAATTAATCGAAGATGAGAAGAATTATACCGTTGTAATGCCTCTTATCTGGAATAATTCGCAGTTCAATAAGCACATTCTAGTCAAAAATCAAAAAAATTAAATATTATGCGGATCTTGATTGTGGAAGATGAAGAACTGGCAGTAAAAAAATTGCAAAAAGCCATTCTTGCTCTGGATTCATCAATTGAAGTTATGGGTGTTTGTGACAGCATTCAGTCGAGCGTAGAATGGCTCGAGACCCATACTCAACCGGATCTGATTTTCATGGATATAGAACTGGCAGATGGTCAGAGTTTTGAGATCTTTAATATGACAGAGGTAAAAAGTCCGGTGATCTTCGTGACATCATATGATGAATTTGCCCTAAAGGCTTTTAAGGTCAATAGTGTTGACTATCTCTTAAAA
>JBGTCB010000280.1:0-2636 GCA_041748995.1 Saprospiraceae bacterium
AAAGGAAGACTGGGCCTTCGACACCTATGCTCAGGCGGTCCTGGATATTGCAGGGGATCAGCCTGACCGGAAATTCACCTTTATTCACCGCCAACATTTTGCAGCAACAAAAGAAATTGCTGAAAAATTTAAACCTCTCATTGATCAGAAAAACATTGAATTCATTTTTAGTTTTAAATATGCCCAGGCCCATGTTTTTAGTTCAACCCGACAACCATTTCATGAAAAGTTTGTCCAGGAAATCGGCGATCTGAAAACGATCTGGACACTTCGCAACGATGACAATTACTATTTTCGATGGGGTGCCCCAGATTTTGTTCGCAATTTTGTTCAGAATATGCCCTATGATGTTTCCCGGGGTATTTACTACGGCTCGGACCAATGGATCTGGGGTCGTGAATTTTTAATGAAGGATGCCGATTCGATCAGACAAATAGAAATATCCAAACATTGGTATCATTGGATGCTATGGGGCAGATTGACCTATGATCCCGGTCTTGGAAATGACCGGTTTATAAAAATCCTGCAGCATCGCTTTCCGGAAATCAATACTGAAAAAATGTTTGATGCCTGGCAGGATGCTTCGATGATTTATCCGATTACGACAGGATTCCATTGGGGACCCCTGGATTTTCAATGGTATATTGAAGCATGTAAAAGCCGGCCGGAGTTTGCCCATAACGAAACCGGTTTTCATGATGTAAACCGGTTTATCACTCTTCCCCCCCATCCGCTATCCGGCTATCAGTCTATTCCGGACTTTATAAAATCAAAAGGTAACGATACCAGCAAACTGATCACTCCCCGGGAGGTGGTAGATCTATTACACGAAAAGGCCGATACGGCATTGACGTTCATTACCTCGTTGAATGCCTATAATAACAGGGAATTAATGATAACTTTAAATGATATAAACTGTATGGCGCTTCTCGGCAAGTATTATGCATACAAAATATCCGGAGCTTTACATTTGGCTCAATACCGGGAGAGCGAAGACCGGAATTTTCAGAATAAATCGATTTCTGATCTGGAAAATGCTTTGCAATTCTGGACGCAATACGTGAATGCGGCGGTGAGGCAAAATATCAATCCCGTCTGGACAAACAGAGTTGGACATGTCGATTGGGAAGAAATTACGACCTGGGTTCGCAATGATGTTGCTATTGCAAGTCAGTAGAGAAAGGAGCGATTAACGAGTTAAAACCCCGGGAATCCGCCGGCTTTTTCTCTGTCCTCAAGGCTTTCAATTCTTGAACACGGGATTGTTCCCTTCCTCCTTTGCTGATCTCTAATCTGGTTAAATACTATCTTTGACCATTATTTCGATTAATAATCGTTAAAAACCTCAACACCAAAGCTTAACTGAAGTATCACCATGGGACTCTTACTGACCTACCTGTTTATTGCCTTAATCACTTCTTTTCTTTGTTCCATCATGGAAGCTGTATTGCTCTCAACCCCATTGTCTTACGTAAAGGCAAAGGTAGCAGAAGGAATGAAATCAGCTATCTCTTTTCTCTCTCTCAAGGAAGATATTGATAAGCCGTTGTCCGCTATTCTGTCCCTCAACACCGTAGCCCATACCGTAGGTGCAGCCGGAGTAGGAGCGCAGGCGACCGTTGTTTTTGGTGAAGAATATTTTGGACTTGTCTCTGCTGTTCTGACAATACTGATCCTGGTCGTAACGGAAATCATTCCAAAGACTTTGGGTGCCAACTATAATAAAGAGCTGATGAGTATTTCCGCCAAGGTCATCAGAGGCATGATCATTCTAACTTATCCCCTGGTGGTGATCTCAGCCGTTTTGACTAGATTATTGTCCAGAAAGTCAGCCAGTCTCACGGTAAGCCGGGAAGAAATTTCAGCACTTGCTAATATTGGTACTGACGAAGGAATTTTTGGCGACAAAGAGAACAAAATTATTCAAAATCTTATCCGGTTAAAGAGTATAAAAATAACCGAGATAATGACACCCAGGATTGTTGTCGTGGTTGCCAATGAAAATATGACTTTGCAGGAATTTCTAAAAAATAAAGATTTTCTCCATTTTTCAAGAATACCGATATATGAAGGTAACCGGGACAGCATAACCGGTTATGTGTTTAGAGAATTGGTTTTTGAAAAATTGGCAGAGGATTTTTTTGATCTAACGCTCAAAGATATCAAAAGGGATATCGTCACATTTCCTGCGAGTATAACTCTTTTTAAGGCCTGGGAAGAAATGCTTAACAAAAAAGAACATATTGCCCTGATTGTCGATGAATATGGAGGAATGGATGGAATTGCAACACTCGAAGATATCATCGAGACTTTGCTTGGCTTCGAAATTGTGGATGAAAAAGACCGGGTGGAAGATATGCAACAATATGCCATGGAGCGATGGAAAACCAAGCAGAAAAAATATCAGCTACTACGCGAAATAAAGGACGATCAGCCATAGCCCTGGGAGACCGCTGTCCCTTTTGCAGTCCGGCTGGCCAGTCGGCTACCAAAAAATATATAAGGGGCAGAATATCATATCGAACAAATTGGAGGACGGTGAAGTTTAACCAGTTAACCAGTAATCATGCTGATCTTATGTCTGGGAGATGCCATCATCGCCAAACGTATTCATCAGCCGGAAAGTGCTAAATAAG
>JBGTCB010000281.1:0-3655 GCA_041748995.1 Saprospiraceae bacterium
GGTAAGGTTGGAAAATGATCATCAGATCATTGCCACCATATCCGGAAAGATGCGCATGCACTATATCAGAATACTTCCCGGAGATAAAGTCTCTGTCGAAATGTCTCCTTATGATCTCTCTCGGGGTCGCATAATTTACCGATATAAATAGCAAACAAATGAAAGTTCGGGCATCCATTAAAAAAAGATCAGCTGATTGTAAAATCGTACGACGGAAGGGTAAATTGTATGTGATCAACAAAAAGAATCCAAAATTTAAACAAAGACAAGGATAATATTATAGTGTATGGCAAGGATAGCAGGTGTTGATTTACCCAGATCCAAACGTGGTGTCATAGGATTGACCTATATTTTTGGTATTGGACGATCCAAGGCAAAAGAAATCTTGACCCAGGCCGGTATTGATGTAAGTACTAAAGTGGAAGCCTGGACAGATGATAATGTCAAAGAGATAACAACCATTATTCAGGAAGAGCACAAGGTAGAGGGAGAACGTCGCTCAGAAGTTCAATTGAACATCAAGCGATTGATGGATATTGCCTGCTATCGGGGACTGAGACATCGTAAGGGTTTGCCGGTACGAGGCCAACGCACCCGGACTAATGCCCGTACCAGAAAAGGAAGGAGAAAAACCGTCGCTAATAAAAAGAAAGTAACTAAATAATTGGGGAGGATTGGGATGTGTTTATACCCTGCAATTTCAAATTAGAGTAAACGTATGGCAAAGACGAAGAAAAAGAGAAAAGTTAAAGTCGATTCAGAAGGTTTGGTTTATATCCAGGCCACTTTCAATAATATAATTATTTCCATGACAAACCGGCAAGGTCAGGTGGTTTCCTGGGCTTCTGCAGGGAAGGCAGGGTTTAAGGGATCTAAAAAGAACACTCCCTATGCTGCTCAAATGGCTGCCAATGATGCTGCTCGTGTTGCCTATGACGCCGGGATGAGGGTTGCCGAGATATTTGTCAAAGGGCCCGGATCCGGTAGAGAAGCGGCTATTCGGGCAATTGACACAGCCGGTATTAAGGTCAGGCGCATCCAGGATGTGACGCCCATCCCCCACAATGGTTGTAGACCTCCTAAAAGAAGAAGAGTTTAAAATATAAATTCGACAGCAGTCGCTAAAACAGGCAAGAAACTATGGCAAGATATACAGGGCCAACGACAAAAAAATCAAGGGCTTTCGGTCAGTCCATCTTTGGATATGACAAGGCAATGGAACGTAGAAAATATGCTCCTGGTGAGCACGGTAACAAGAGAAAGAAAAGGCAACGATCTGACTACGCCGTTCAGCTCATGGAAAAGCAAAAGGCTAAGTATACCTACGGTGTTCTTGAACGCCAGTTTCGGAATCTCTTTGAAAAAGCCAGTCGTAAAGGTGGAGTTACAGGTGAGGTGCTTTTTCAGCTACTGGAGTCCAGGTTGGATAATACCGTTTTCCGTCTGGGTATTGCCCCTACACGTAGAGCAGCGAGACAGTTGGTTTCACACAAACATATAATGGTTAATGGCATTGTGACCAATATTCCTTCATGTTTGCTAAGAGCCGGAGATATCGTTTCTGTACGCAACAAGTCTCAAGGTATGGAGGTGATTCGTGATCAGGTGGGTACTAAAGCCGAAGCAAGAAGATATCCCTGGTTGGAATTTAATCTGGACAGATTGGAAGGACGTTTCTTAGATTATCCAACACGGGAACAGATACCGGAAAACATCAATGAGCAGTTGATTGTCGAATTATATTCTAAGTAACAACCTGGCTAAGCCAACATTTAAAACTATTTATTCCATTTCTCCTTATCAGTTTGAATCATATGAGTATCCTAAATTTTCAGAAACCCAATAAAATACTCCTTCATAAATCCGATGATTTTGAAGGTGTTTTTGAATTTAAACCTTTGGAACCAGGATTCGGGCAAACGATAGGAAATTCACTGCGGCGGATTCTCCTTTCTTCCCTGGAAGGACATGCAATTTCAGCAGTACGTATCGCTGGTATTGATCATGAATTTTCAACCATAAAAGGTGTCATGGAAGATGTGGTTGATATCATCCTTAATATCAAACAAATCAGATTGAAACCAGCCATCACAGATGGCGACCTCAGCGAGGAAAAAATTTATATAACCTTACGGGGCAAAGAGGAATTTAAAGCGGGAGATATTGAAGATCACACGAATATCTTTAAAGTTATGAATCCGGGTCTCCACATTTGTTTTATGGATACCTCGGTAAACCTGGAGATGGAGTTTACTGTGACCAAAGGTCGTGGTTATCTGCCTGCTGATGATAATCTCCCAAAAGATGCACCTATCGGAGTTGTACCAGTTGATGCGATATACACTCCCATCAAAAATGTTTCATATCAAATTGAAAATACCCGGGTTGGTCAGCAGACTGACTATGAAAAATTGACGATTACCGTTAGAACCGATGGCACAATCCATCCGGAAGAAGCTATAAAGGAAGCATCACGAATCATGATTCAACATCTGATTCTCATTACTGATGAGAACATCACTTTTGATGATGCTACCCGAAATGAAGATACCGTGGTTGATGAGCACATTTTACACATGAGAAAATTGCTTAAGACCTCGCTGGAAGACCTTGATCTGTCTGTACGAGCTTATAATTGTCTGAAGGCAGCTAAAATAAATTCACTTGGTGAATTGGTACAATATGAGATGCACGAACTCTTAAAGTTTAGAAACTTCGGAAAAAAATCGCTGGTAGAGATTGAAGAGCTACTGGTATTGAAAGGTCTGACTTTTGGAATGGACCTGAATCCTTATCAACTGGATCAGGACTGATTATTAAAAATAGTCATGTTGCATTAACCGGGTTGAGTATTGCTCCCTGGTGTTGCGAAGTTTTAAATTCTGAATCATTATGAGACACGGAAAGAAATTTAATCACCTCGGAAGGAAGACCGGCCATCGAAGAGCACTTTTGGCAAATTTGGCCATTGCCCTGATTGAGCATAAAAGAATTAACACAACGTTGGCGAAAGCGAAAGCTCTGAAATTGTATGTGGAGCCATTGATCACCAAATCAAAGGACAATTCTACTCATTCACGCAGGGTTGTTTTCTCCTATCTTCAAAATAAAGATGCCGTCAAAGAATTATTTGGAACCGTGGCCGCTACTATTGGAGAACGACCTGGTGGATATACCAGAGTAATCCGGACAGGATTTAGACCGAGCGATGCATCAGAAATGGCGCTTATCGAATTAGTGGATTTCAACACTGTATACGATACTGCCAAAACTGAAACAAAAGGTAGAAGACGTCGTACCCGACGAGGTGGTAAGAGTCAGACAGAAAGTACTACCATTCCTCCTGATGATTCAACCACTGCCGCTTCAGTTGCCACGACTGCTGCAGCAGCTACAGCAGCGACCGTTATCGAGCCATCTGAAGAAGAGTAAAATTTCAGCATATTTCTGAAAAATATGGAGGGTTCTAAAATGAACCCTTTTTTTTTACCCAAATGCTGAAGGAGATCTCATCATATCATCCTCAATTAGAGATTAGTCCTATATTTGCACGAGTTTTTTACAACCTGTTCAATGAATATCCAGCCAAATCAAAAAGCCATATTAATGTTGGAAGATGGAACTGTCTTCTACGGTAATGCGGTGGGCAAAATTG
>JBGTCB010000282.1:0-8683 GCA_041748995.1 Saprospiraceae bacterium
AAAGAGGTTTTGATCAAAATGTCAGGTCCAGGAAATGTAATTTTTATAATAACATCCTGTAAGGTTTCATATTTTAGTTTTTTTTATAAATTTATTTTCTATATAGTCTCATGGATAGAAAAAACACGGAACTTACCAAACTATACTACACGATTGGAGAAGTCTCCGATATGTTTGGAGTATCAAAATCCCTGATTCGTTACTGGGAATCAGAGTTTACCATGCTTAAACCTCACAAGAACAGTAAGGGAGATCGGAGATTTACCAAACAAAATATTGAGCAGTTGGAACTCATCTATTACCTGGTCAAAGAGAAAGGTTTTACGTTGGATGGCGCAAAAAAAGAAATAAGATCTGAGAAAAGCATCTTGTTACGACGAAAAAAAATCCTTGATTGCCTGTTGGAAATCCGCTCGGGATTAAAACAAATGAAAGAACAACTGTAGGGTTCTATCTCGTTGCTTTCACGGGAACGAACCGCAACATGTCAATCATCTCTTCGCATTGAACCAAATCTTCCGGATCATTTGAAGCAATAACCAACAACCGGTCCTGTATAAATTCATCCAATAAATCATAGTACCACTTTTTACCTTCAAGGTCCAGGTAACTGGTGGGTTCATCCAATAAAAGAACCGGTGTTTTTGAGAAAATCATCATTCCTACTTTCAACCGCTGAAGTAATCCGGATGAGAGATCACCTACCAGCACGTCTCCATGTGTAAGGAGATTAATTCTGGAAAGGAAAGTCTTGATCTCAGATACGGCTTCATATACCGGTTTAAAGCGCATGTGGAAATCTAACATCTCACTGACTGTAAGTTCGTCAATCAAATTCACATAGGGCGCTGTATAACCCACCATCAATGCTGCCTCCTGCTGCTCAATTTCATGTCCATCTTTGGTATAACTGACGTGGCCCAGAGTGGGTGAAGTATATCCTGATATGATGCGAAGAAGAGTTGATTTACCGACACCATTATGACCTATAACTCCATACCGAACATTCGAATGGAGTAAGAGATCAACATCCTTAAAAATCCATCGCTTAAATTTTTTACCTATACCTGACAGCCTGATCTGAATCCTGTCAGCCATTCTGTTTTTTAAATCCTTTCATAATACCGCGATCGGCAGCATCGATAAAGGACAAAATACGATCGCGTTCCTTCGAAATATCAATGGTAGCTTCAATAATTTTGATGGCCTGGCGAGTATTATAACCTTTAACAAACAGGATTCGATAAATATCCTGAATATGGTTGATTTGCTCCTGGCTGAAGCCTCTTCTACGTAAGCCAATAGAATTGACTCCGGCATAGGATAATGGTTCCCGGGCTGCTTTGACAAAGGGAGGTATATCCTTTCTGACCAAAGATCCTCCACCAATAAAAGCATACTCCCCTATCTTGACGAATTGGTGCACTGCAGTGAGACCCCCCAGTGTTGCATATTCTCCAATTTCAATATGTCCGGCAAGATTTACATTGTTAGCGAGCACACAATTTCGTTTGATTACACAATCGTGAGCCACATGGACATATGCCATCAGCAAACAGTTATCCTGAATCTCAGTTTTATAATTGGCGACAGTGCCCCTGTTGATGGTACAATATTCCCGGATGGTCACATTATTTCCAACCTCTACAATGCTTTCTTCACCTTTGAATTTCAAATCCTGCGGTATACCTCCGATGACCGAGCCAGGAAAGATCCGACAGTTGTCACCCATGCGTACACCATTTAAAATAGTTACGTGGGGACCGATCCAGGTGTTGTCTCCAATTATTACATCCTTAGCAATCGTGACAAATGGTTCGATATGCACATTTTCACCGATTTGGGCACCGGGATGAATCAGAACATTTTCTTTTACTATCATAGTTTGGTACGGTTAATTATTTGTGCCGTCAATTCTCCTTCTGCCACGATTCTGTTCCCAACATAAGCCGTGCCTTGCATATGAACAATTCCTCTGCGAATAGGCGACAATAGTTCCATTTTCAAAATTAGTGTATCACCAGGTATAACTTTAAATTTGAACTTTGTGTTCTCTATTTTTAAAAAATATGTATCCCAGTCACTGGGCTTATCAACTGTTGAGAGAGCCAGTATACCCCCTGTTTGGGCCAATGCTTCTACTATGAATACTCCCGGGAACACCGGGTTATTGGGAAAATGGCCTTGAAAAACAGGTTCCTGATAGGTGATATTTTTGATACCTACCACATAAGTGGGCCCTAATTCCATGATCTTATCAACTAATAAAAAAGGAAAACGATGCGGAAGCATGGATTTGATGCCTTCCAGGTCCAGTACCGGATCAGCATCCTGATCATATTTAGGTTTACCACGTAGCTTTCGCTGCAATTTAAATCGTTCCTTCAAGATCCGGGCAAAGGCCACATTGGAGGCATGGCCGGGTTTAGTTGCGACTATCTTGCCTTTAATCGGCCTACCTACCAGTGAGAGATCTCCTATCAAATCCAGTAATTTGTGCCTTGCCGGTTCGTTGGGATAACGCAGGTCTGTATTATTAAGTACACCTTCCTTTTCTACCTTGATTCTAGGTTTATTCAATTTTTTGGCGAGACTGTCAAGTTCATCCTGATTAACCAGACGATCGACAATGACCAGGGCATTCTCCAGATCTCCTCCCTTAATCAGGTTCTGACTATACAAGTGTTCCAGCTCACGTAAGAAGACGAAGGTACGGGCAGCAGCGATATCCTGTTGATATCTGCCCAAATCACTTAGCGATGCATATTGTTTACCCAGAACCGGAGAATTAAAGTCAATCATTGCTGTTACCTCAAACTTATCACTTGGCAATGCCATGATTTCTGTGCCTGACAACTCATCTTTGTAGGAGACGGTCTCTTCGACGACATAGTATTCACGCTCTTCATCCTGCTCAACAATACCGGCCTCGTCTACCAGATCCGTGAAAGGTTTTGCACTACCATCAAGAATAGCGACTTCCGGACCATCAATATCAATTAATACATTATCGATCGAAAGGCCCGTCAATGCCGACAACACATGTTCTACTGTACTTACCTGGACATTTCCATCATGGATCGTGGTACCCCGGTTTGTCGAAAAAACTTTACTGACATCGGCTTGTAAGATTGGTTTATCCTCAACATCTACCCTACGAAAACGGACTCCGTAATTACAGTCGGCCGGATGAAAAGTGAGGGTCACAGATTCACCGGTGTGTAGGCCAATCCCGTGAATCGTCACCGATTTTCCAATTGTTCTTTGGTATAGACTTTCGCTCATTTTTTCAATCCGCCACAATATAAGACTTTAGGAGTTCGGAAGTAGCTGATCAAGGTCCTTTTCGATGCTCTTTAAACGTCTCTGTATTTCAGCTAGTTGGCTGGAAAGTCCGGGAAGGTTTCGGAATACTGCATAGGATCTCAAATACCTGTTGTAATCCAGTGCCGGTGATCCGTACAGCCGGTCATGTTCGTTAGTAGATGTCGTTACCCCGCTTTGTGCCTGAATTTGCGTACCATCCGCGATATGAATGTGTCCAACGATGCCTACCTGACCTCCAATCAATACATCGCTACCGATTTTTGTACTCCCGGCCACGCCCGACTGGGCAGCTATAGCGGTATGTTTACCTATGTCGACATTATGAGCTATCTGAATCAGATTATCCAGCTTGGCTCCTTCTCTGATCAAAGTAGATCCCAGTGAAGCCCTGTCGATGACTACATTGGCACCGATCTCTACATCGTTTTCCACCACAACATTACCCAATTGTCTGATCTTCTTAAAAACTCCTTCCGTTTTGACATAGCCGAATCCATCGCTCCCTATTACAGTATTTGAGTGAACAGTGACCCGTTCTCCCAGTGTGCAATCATAATGTAATTTTACCCCTGGATGCAAAACAGAATCTCGGCCAATGGTACAATTTGCACCCACATATACGAATGGATGCAGGATCACATTATCTCCGATTTTACAATTAGGTCCAATCACCACAAAATCGGAAATCACCACATTAGATCCTATACTGGCACCTGGATCGATTGCTGCCCTTTCTGAGACCTTCACTTCAGGCGATGACTTTACTTCAAACTTTTCGGCGAGAATAGCCATACATGCGTACACATCATCGACCCGGATCAAGGTGGCTCTAACTTCTCTGGTTGGCCTGAAACCATGATTCACCAACAATATCGAAGCTTGACTTTGATACGCGAACTCTTCATACTTCGGATTTGCCAGAAAGGAAATTGTGCCTGGAGAAGCATCTTCAATTCTTGCTGGCCGGTCTACGGATACATCCTGATCACCCTCCACTGTACCCCCCAGTAAACTAGCCAATTCAGCTGCGGTTATCTTCATATTTTAAATTTTATAGAGCACAGTGTACTCTGGTCAGACCAAATGATTTGGTCTATCTTGTGCAAAAATAGTGAAAGCTTGAGCAAAAGAATCAGAATCGGTACAAGAGGTAGTAAGCTTGCTCTCTGGCAGGCAAATTTTGTCAAATCTTCGCTCGAAGCAAAAAATCTGGCAGTGGATCTGGTGGTCATCAAAACACAGGGAGACCTCATTCAGAATTTGTCTTTTGATAAGTTAGAAGGTAAGGGGTTTTTTACCTCAGAGCTGGAGGAAGCCCTGTGTCAAAAAAAAATTGACCTGGCAGTTCACAGCATGAAGGACCTACCTACTGAATCAGATGAAAAAGTGATGATTGGAGGTGTGTCAGTACGGGAAGACCCATCTGACTGGCTGATCATCCACAAAGACCACATGGATGCTTCACGAACATTCTCTCTGAAAGAAAACGCAGTCGTTGGTACTTCTTCCAACCGACGCAGAGCGCAGATTTTACATTTTCGATCCGATATCTCAATATCAGAAATTCGGGGCAATGTACCCACACGTTTGAAAAAAGTTGAGCTCGGTGAGGTAGATGCTGTTTTACTGGCAGCTGCAGGTCTTATAAGAATTGATGCAGACCTAAAGCAATTTAAGGTAGTGAAGCTACATCCGAGAGAATTCATTCCGGCTCCTGCTCAAGGTGTTCTAGCCTATCAGATCAGAAGAGATGATCAGGAAATCTTAGAATTGGTGAGAGAACACCTGCATCATTCCGATACTGCTACAATTACCAATGTTGAAAGAAAAATACTCCAATTACTAAAAGGTGGTTGTCATTTGCCACTCGGAGCCTATTGTGAACAGGATATCATGGGATATTTTCATGTTTGGACGGCCTATTCCGAAAACTTGCATACACCCGTAAAGCATTTTAATCTCTCATACAGTACGGTCGATGGGTTAGCTGAAGCTATTGTCGATCATTATCTAAAAATTTAAAGTTTATGTTTTTATTGTTTGATGTCTCTACCAATGGAAGACCAAAAAATTGGAAAGCACATTTTACAGATACTTTCAGCTGGCCAAAACTTTTACATATTACCTGGTTACTTTATGACAAAGCAGGCAATTTGACAGAAGAAGGTGACTATCGCATTAATCCGCTCTCTATGGAACTTGATCCGACGGCTCTTAAATTAGCTGGCCTCACGGAAGATACATTGAAGACTGATGGAACATCCATAAAAATTGTCCTGGAGGAGTTTTGCAAAGCTGTGGATAAATCCATGTATATCTTCGCTTTCAATTTACAGTACAGTGAAAATGTGATCCTGGCAGAACTATACAGGAATAATATGGATCACAAATTTATGCAGGCTGAACGCTTCTGTCTAATGCGGGAAAGCACCTATTTTTGCCGAATACCAGGTAGAGACGGCGGTTTTAAATGGCCGACTTTAACGGAGCTGCATGCTAAGCTGTTTAAAGTAGGTTATGAAGGGGCCGGAAATGCCAGCAAAGACATTATGGCAATTTCAAGGTGTTTTAATAAATTGCTAAACCTGGGTCAATTGGATGACCTATTTTAGCATTTACAACATATAGAGTATTTGAGCTATAAAACACACATGTGCCAAAGAGTTTTTATCAGTCGCAAACTTAAGGAGTCATCTCCTATAAAAATGTTAAAAGACCAGATCGAAATACTGGACGAATCACTACTGGATTTTGAACCAGTGGCATTTAAAACCTTACCGGTGACCGACTGGTTATTTTTTTACAGTCAGCAAGGGGTTTTTCATTTCTTTGAGCAATGGAAGGGAGAACCATTATGGAAAAATGTGGCTGCCTTTGGACCTAAGACAGGGAGCATGCTCCGGGAAAAGGGTCATTGTGTTGCTTTTACGGGAGATGGCGTTGCGGAAAATACCGCCAAAGCTTTCTTGTTAGTAGGTCGACAGTCTAAAGTGACTTTTGTCAGGGCTAATCATTCACGCAAATCTCTGCAACAACTTTTGGAAAATGAGTGCCTGATATCAGATCTGGTAGTCTACAACAACAAACCCCGAAATAGCTTTGAGATACCATTTTGTGATATACTGATCTTTACAAGCCCGCTTAATGTTAGTAGCTATTTTACTCAAAACCCTATTCAGGAAAATCAAAAAATTATAGCTATTGGAAATACAACCCTGGAATCAATCAAGGGATTAGGAATACAAGATGTTGCTGTACCCGAACATCCGACCGAAGAAGCTCTGGCACAATTATTAAAAAAGTATATTGGAACATAGTATTTATGATCTGTCGTATAGATATCAATAATTATGCCATAATAGAAAGTCTCGGTATTGAGTTTTCCAGCCAGCTCAATATTATTACAGGTGAAACCGGATCAGGTAAATCTATTTTAATTGGAGCGCTGGGATTGATCCTTGGTAAAAGAGTTGATTCAAAAATACTCCTCAATCAGGATAAAAAATGCATTGTAGAGGGTACTTTCAATATTTCGGAATATGGTCTGAAATCCTTCTTTGAAGAGGAAGATCTTGATTATGATGATAAGGTAGTAATCCGCAGGGAAATCAATCCTGAAGGAAAAAGTCGTGCCTTTATTAATGATAGTCCGGTTAATCTAAAGACCTTACAAAATTTAACTACTCAATTGGTCGATTTACATGAACAGTTTGAAAACCTCGGCATTAATGACAATCGACAACAAATTAAAATGTTGGATGCATTTGCCAGGATAACAGATATCAGGCATTCATATGAACTATTATTTAAGAAATATAAGAATGTTCAAACCAGACTTCACCGTTTGGAGGAAAAACAATCAGAGGCTATAAAACAAAGAGATTATTTACAATTTCAGCTGGACGAATTACTGGAACTTAAAATCGATCTCAAAAATGATCTGGATATTGAAATTCGTTTAAGTGAACTCGAGCATGCAGAAGAAATCACCACAATTCTGTCTGGGTTTTCTTTTGCAATCGAAGAGAGTGAATTATCCGTTTTAGGCCAACTAAAAGAGCTAAAATCCAAACTTCAAAATATTGAACGTTTTCATCCCGGAGCCAGGGAACTGCTTCAGAGGCTTCATCAAAATTACATTGATCTTGAAGATATGGGGTCTGAAGCCAAAAGAATTGCTGAAGAGATTGACTTAAATCCAGGTCTGGCCAAACAACTAAATGATCGGGTAGACAAGATTAATTCCCTCATGTACAAACATCAGGTAGGAAGCATCAGTCAACTGGTAGAGATGCAAAATCAGATTGAAACCCAGTTGCAGGACTTTCTTAACCTGGATGATGAGATGGATCAGCTAAAAAAAGAGGTAGCTGGCACAGAAAAACAATTATGTAAAATTGCCGATGAATTGTCCCAACGTCGCAAATCATCTCTAGCCTCCTTCGAAAAAAAGGTCAATGATTTATTGAAGGAATTAAAAATGGAACATGCATCCTTTAAGGTCGGATTCCAAAGGAATGCAGTATTGCAACCACATGGTCAGGATGATGTCGATTTTCTTTTTGCTCCAAACAAGGGCACTGGCTATCATGAGATTAAAAAAATAGCATCTGGTGGAGAGATGTCGAGACTGTCATTGATCACGAAATCACTTGTGGCAGGATCCATTCAGATGCCGACTTTGGTTTTTGATGAGATTGACAGTGGTGTATCAGGTGATGTCGCCAAAAAAATGGGCCAGATCCTGAAACGCTTATCACAAACCCATCAATTGATCTCCATTACCCATTCACCTCAGGTCGCAGCCCTGGCCGACCGGCATTACACGGTTTTTAAGGAAACAACCATGCATGATACCAGGACAAGGGTACGCGAACTGGATCAGGATGCCCGAGTGATTGAAATTGCAACCATGCTCAGTTCCAGTCCCCCAAGTCAGGCAGCCATAACCAGTGCTAAAGAACTAATGACTAAGTATTGATGAGTGTGATCAACTATGATGGGAAGGTCTTCAAACTGGTCTCAAACGATGGGCCCGGAGACGTTGACAGTCAGACAGTCTTTTTTTACCACCAAAAGGATGATTACCTTTGGGGCCACTATGAGGGCGGTAATGTAATAGCCGGTGTTCTGATAGGAAGGGTTCTTTCCGATCATTCATTGGCGTTTACTTATCATCATTATGATATACAGGGTATTTTGAAGAGAGGAATATGCCGATCTTATCCGGAATGGGTACAAAACCATCTATATATGAAAGAACAATGGCAATGGACCGAGGGCTTACAGGGTGAAGGTTCCAGTATTTTAGTAGAAATAAATCAAAAATAGTCATATGTCAGGTTCATTATTGAAA
>JBGTCB010000283.1:0-5133 GCA_041748995.1 Saprospiraceae bacterium
CAGCCGCAATGGCTTTAATCTGTATCTGTATTGTTCAGGGATACTGGTTAACGAATTCATTCAATCAAAGTGAAAAGGCTTTCGAGGAAAAAGTGCACATCACCTTACGCAATGTAGCCAGACAAATCTCCGAACTTAAAAAGGTACAGCTTTCCTCCTATGATCTGATCGATCAAATATCCCAGGATTACTATATCGTAAATATCCGTGACGCCATTGATGCAACAAATCTTGAATATTATTTATTGCAGGAGTTTGATGCTATCGGACTTCGGACTGACTTTGAATATGGTATTTATGACTGTGACACAGACCAAATGGTTTATGGAAATTACATCAGCAACCGGGAAGAGTCTGCTATTGCCCGCTCGTCCAATTCCTTGGAAGTACCGGAACGAAGTGATTTTGTCTATTACTTTGGTGTGCGATTTCCGGATCGTAAAGGATACATCCTGAAAAATCAGTGGATCCCCATTCTGTTCACCGTGATTCTTTGCCTGGCTGTCCTGTTTTTCGCCTATGCCACTTTCGAAATACTCCGGCAGAAAAAATTATCGGATCTACAGAAAGACTTCATCAATAATATGACTCATGAATTCAAAACCCCTTTATCGAGTATTAAAGTGAGTTCGGAAGTTTTTCTGAAGAATATGCAGATACAACAGGATCAGCGGCTGCACCGATATGCCGGGATTATCAACGATCAGGCTACCCGGTTGAACGATCAGGTAGAGCGTGTTCTGCAGATAGCCGGATTGCAGCCAGGTAAAATAAACCTCCAATATCAGGACGTAAACCTGCGGAAGTTGGTTCATGAGGTGATAGATCAACTCAAAAGCCGAACCGAATCCGAAAATGCAATTATTGATGCTTCATTCTCAGGTCAGAATTTTTCTCTTCCTGCTGATCCGCACCATCTTTCCAATATATTACACAATCTGGTGGACAACGCTTTAAAATACAGCAAAGAACCCGCGAGGGTGACTATTGGAGTGATCGAAAATACAGGTGACATCCAACTCTCCGTTATTGATCAGGGCATCGGTATCGAAAGCATTTATATTTCAAAACTGGATCAAAAATTTTTTCGGGTACCGACCGGAAATGTGCACAATGCCAAGGGATTTGGTTTGGGTTTGCACTATGTCAGACAAATGGTAAAAGCTCACTTCTGGGATATGTTCATTGAAAGTCAGCCGGGAACCGGCACATCCGTGACTATCAAAATGAAAAAAAAGGTTGCGAATGGAACATAGCCGGGCTCAACATATCCATATCCTTTATGTCGAAGATGACGAAACTTTGGCCTTTGTAACCCGGGACAATCTTGAACAACATGGCTATCAGGTTTCCCATTATACCAATGGTCAGGAATTATTGAATGACCTGAACAGTCTGGTATTTGATTTGGCTATAGTAGATATCATGTTGCCAGAGATCGATGGGTTTTCAATCGCTCAGGCCATTCGTCGATACAATAATGAAGTACCGATACTCTTCCTGACCGCAAAATCCCTTAAGGAAGATCGGCTGAGGGGGTTTGAACTTGGTGCCGATGATTATATCACCAAGCCATTTAGTATCGAAGAACTTTTATTTCGCATCAACGTTTTTTTAAAAAGAAGCCGGATCACTTTTCAGATGGATCAAAAGTTATTTTTAGTAGGCCATTTTACTCTTGATCATGTGAATCTGAATCTATCTTACGCCGGGTCGAATAAAATGCTTACCCAAAAGGAAGCTGATCTTTTAAAATTGTTGATCCTTCAACAAAATCAGATCTGTAAGCGAAGTGATATTTTAGAAAAAATCTGGGGAGAAGATGATTATTTTATGGGTCGAAGTCTGGATGTATTCATCAGTAGATTGCGTAAATACCTCTCTACAGATCAGACGCTAAAACTTGAAAACGTCCATGGCATAGGATTCAAATTGAAGACAAATGGGTAGATCAATTCTGATAATTTTGGCAATAGCATTACTCAGTGGGTGCGGGGAGGGTGAAGTGGTGTTGACCTCCGATGAGCTCCGACTGGCTGATTCACTGTTTTTGGTTAGCCGGAATGAATGGACTATTAAACTGGAAGATAGTTGCAATACCTTGCGGGAAGTCAAATTACGTGAATGGACAGACTCTATCAAAAATCAGCGGCTTTCCGAAATCAATGAGATGTTAAAACAACATGGGGAATCGAAATAGGGCGCTGGTGATGCTCACATGCTTATTAATCATGTCTTGCCAAAAAGATGACCGCATTTTGGCTCAGAAAAAGATTGACCAACAGATATCCGATCGACTCAATACGTTTATTAATCTGGAAAAAAGACGCTGTGAAGTAAAAATAATGGAAGAAGCTAACCGGATCGCTGACAGCATATTACGGGAAAGCCCGGTATTTATCATGCTAGACTCATTGCAAAGACCACCGGTTCCCTTAAAACCCATAAGGCCGGAATTTGAAAAACGAAAGGACAGCATCAGAATCGTCCCTATTATTCCTTTGAAAGACAGTATCCTTCCCGATACAATTTTAGACGAAATAGGCAGGGTTAAATCCCCAAATAATGAATTGGATTCCCCAATGAATTATCCTGAGTCAACATTCTCATAATAAGTCTCCAACTTATTGGACCATTTTCGAATGACTTCATTCAAGTCCTTCCAACTATAATTACTTTGTCCTAAAAAGGCATCAAAAAAAGACGAAAAACGGGTAAGCCGGGCATAGTAGGGAATGGGACGGCCCAATGGCCTCAAATCAGAATCAACCAGGATCAGTGCATCCGCACCGCTCTCTGTTTTTGATCTTCGTACCAGGTATATTTCCTCGTGATCCTTTCCCTTTTCCAGCAGTAAAGATTTCACTGTGGTATCAGCAACAAAATCATATGACGAAAAAGAATAATGTTCATTAACCGCTATTCTTATTGCCGACGCAAAACTGTCAATTTCTGACTGTGCCGTCGCAAGCATGTTCTCCAATCGTCGTCTCCGACCTGGGCTTTGAGTTTGACTGACTTCCTCTCGCAAGTATGTGAGCTTAGCTGCAGATGTTGGTATGATAAAATAAACAGTTGATTTTCTGATATCCCGATTGATCTCATGCATCTCTGGCTGAGCATCCAGCTTATTCACCGGAATGATCAATAAAACAAGTACCCATGCAAATGTGAGGGTTAAAAGTTCGTTAAACACCTGTGAACTTCCTGTTTTGCTACTAGGCAACTCCGTATTTTCGCGCATTATTGGGCAAAAAATGTCATTTTTACGCCCCTTATCTAATCCTTAAACGACAACTACAGCATGCAGCCTGCATTAGACATCGAAGCTCTTAACCAACAAATTTACATCGAAAGTGCATTTATAGAACAACTTTTGGAAGAGACTTCCAAAGTGATAGTGGGTCAGGAACGTATGATGGAACGGCTTTTGATTGGACTATTGACCCGGGGGCATGTTCTGCTTGAAGGTCTTCCCGGTCTCGCAAAAACCCTGGCTATAAAAACCCTGGCAGCGGCAGTGCATGGTAAATTCAGTCGAATTCAGTTTACACCAGATCTTTTACCGGCAGATATTATTGGCACCCTTATCTATAATCCAGGTGCAGCTACCTTCAATGTACGTAAAGGACCCATTTTTGCCAACTTTATTTTGGCTGATGAAATCAACCGGGCACCGGCAAAAGTGCAGAGCGCTCTACTCGAAGCTATGCAGGAGCGACAGGTCACCATTGGTGACCAAAGTTATAAACTGGAAGAACCTTTTCTGGTATTGGCAACGCAAAACCCAATTGAACAAGAGGGCACTTACCCATTGCCGGAAGCCCAGATGGATCGTTTTATGCTGAAGGTAAATATCGGATATCCCACAAAAGAGGAAGAACGTGAGATCATACGCCGCAATCTGAATGACGACAGCTTTGGCAGTATCGTAACCCAAAGCAAGCCTGAAGATGTCTTAAGGGCCCGGAAAACAGTACGGAAGATCTACATGGATGATAAAATTGAACAATACATTCTGGACATTGTATTTGCCACCCGGGTGCCTGAGGAGCATGGTCTTGTCAGGTTGAAACCACTTATCCAGTACGGTGCCAGCCCCAGGGCCAGCATTAATCTGGGACTGGCATCAAAAGCCTACGCTTTTCTCAAAAGACGAGGCTTTGTAATCCCCGAAGATGTGCGTGCCGTTTGTCATGATATCATGCGCCATCGCATTGGACTTACCTACGAAGCAGAAGCAGAAAATATCACTCAGGAAGATATCATTAAAGAAATTCTAAACATTGTCGAAGTACCTTAATCTCCCTGACAAAAAACCGTAGATGGAAACCAGTGAGTTGCTAAAGAAGGTCAGAAAGATTGAAATCAAGACCAAGGGGATCAGCAAGGAGCTTTTCTCAGGAGAATACCATAGTGCATTTAAAGGACGGGGTATGTCCTTTAGTGAAGTTCGCGACTACCAGTATGGTGATGATGTCCGGAACATTGAATGGAATGTTACCGCCCGGACCGGCACACCCCATGTCAAGGTCTTTGAAGAAGAACGCGAGTTGACTGTGATGCTTTTGGTGGATATCAGTCCATCTTCCAGTTTTGGTACTCAGCTCTATTTGAGACGGGATTTGATTACAGAAATCTCCGCAGTACTGGCATTTTCCGCCATCAATAATAATGACAAGGTAGGGCTGATCCTGTTTGCTGATGAAGTTAAGCTCTACATTCCACCCAAGAAAGGCAAGAAACACATACTGCGCATTATCCGGGAATTGATTGATGGCGAAAGTAAAAAAGGATCTACCGACATTACCAAAGTTCTGGAGTACTTTACTAATGTAGTCAAGAAAAAGAGCATCTGCTTTTTGTTAAGTGATTTTTTCGCTCCTCCTTTCGATCAACCTTTGCAAATAGCCGCCCGTAAACATGATATCATCGGACTTCATCTCTATGATCCATTTGAAAAATCATTACCAAGAGCTGGACTACTCCGGGTGGTGGATTCCGAATCAGGGCAACAACAAGTCATCGACACGTCCGACAAACTAACCCGAAAGCTTCACGAAGAAGCCTTTACTCGGAAAGAACAAATGCTTAACTCTCTGTTTAACCGTTCCGGTGCAGATCTTATCAGTC
>JBGTCB010000284.1:0-8756 GCA_041748995.1 Saprospiraceae bacterium
TTCGATCGAAGAAGTTGACAACCAAGGCATTATTCATATTTCCAGTTCCGACAAAGATGGAATCGAGAAGGCTGTTGCTATGGTAAATAAAATCACCTTCACTCCTGAAATTGGTGGTGTGTATGATGCAGTGGTCAAGACACTGGCTCCATACGGCGTATTTGTCGATTTTTTTGGTAAGAGTGGTCTCCTGCACATTTCTGAAATTTCTCATTCCAGAGTTGACAGAGTAGAAGATGTTTTTAAGGAGGGGGACAAAGTCAAAGTCAAAGTAATCGGAGTCGATGATCGTACCGGCAAAATCAAATTGTCACGTAGAGCAATTATGCCAAGGCCTGGAAGGAATGATGGGGACAATAGCAACTAATTTCCATTCGCAGTAATTAGAAAGGTGTGATCCTTCCTCTTTTTATGACTTTTTGTGCCATTGGTGATGGTGCAGGGAAGTTGTATCACCATTTTTTCAATATTCTTTTACTCCATTCAACATATTGATTTGTTCATCGTTTATTACGATGGAGGAAACTTTTTTGCCCTTCAAGTTGTCTTTCTAAGAACTAAGGTCATATACAAATATTGAATTTGTCAAGCCTCTTCTGAAAAACCTTGAAATCAACGCATATGCGGCAGTTAAAAATCACGAACAAGATCACCAATCGGGAGAGTCTTGCTCTTGATAAATATTTGAATGACATATCTAAAATAGCCTTGCTTTCAGCAGAGGATGAGACCAATTTAGCACAGAGAATTAAACGGGGAGACGAAGATGCACTGGACACGCTGACAAAGGCCAATCTTCGATTTGTTGTGTCGGTGGCAAAACAATACCAAAATCAGGGTTTGTCATTAAGCGATCTAATCAATGAAGGTAACCTTGGGTTGATGAAGGCTGCCCGGAGATTTGACGAAACCAAGGGTTTTAAATTTATTTCATACGCCGTGTGGTGGATCAGGCAGTCGATCCTGCAAGCAATTGTCGAATATTCCCGACTGGTAAGATTACCATTGAATAAGGTAGGTCAGTATAATAAAGTCAATGAAGCCATTACCTATTTCACCCAGGAATTTGAAAGGGAACCTTCCGTGGAGGAACTTGCCGATCTGCTGGATATGTCAGTTAATGAAATTTCAACCGTTTTAAAAGGCAGTGTGAGACATCTTTCAGTCGATGCACCAATAAGTGATGACGATGATAATTCAACATTGCTTGATATGATGTCTATTGATAACGAGCTTGGTCCCGATTTGAAATTGATGGAAGAATCACTGCAAAGAGAAGTCAATAGTGGTCTATCCTTACTTTCTCCGCGTGAGGTTGACGTGCTGGTAGCGTATTATGGATTGAATGGAATGAGTGCCAGAACTCTGGAAGAGATTGGTGAAATGTATGGACTTACCCGAGAACGGGTTCGACAAATTAAAGAACGTGCCTTGCGTCGATTACGGAGATCCTATAATCGTAATGCTCTGCGAAGTTATCTGGGATCCTGAAAAGCGACACACTTCGGTTAACGATTCAAATACAGAATTACTTCATGGATTGCCTGTATCATAAATAGGAGATGAGCATGTGCATCCAGTTTAATGTCCAGATCGAAAGCCCGTTGACTGATAGGACTTTTTTCTGCGGGTATGATAAATGATCCTGCCTGCACTTCTCCAACTTTGATGGAATACTGTTGAGAAAGAGTCCGGTCTATACCACCCAGTATAGTTTTTTCTGCTTGATGGTAAAAGATTCCTGAAGGATCAATAGTACCTATAAATTCCTCATTTACAAATACTTGTGTCCCTTTGGCTCTGATCCTGTACACTATTTCATAACGTGAAGTTTGGGCAAAAATGATCGCATTTTTCTGAGTAGCCGGATACTCTTTATAATAGTAGTAGAGCATAGGTTCGTGGTAGATCGACTGAACAATGGCTTCACCCGACTTCCCAAAACCTTTTTTTGTTACCTTATTGATTTCAGTCAGAGAAAATAACTCGGTCTCTTCATAACTCCAGGGCACTAATTCTGGTTTCCACTTACCTGCAAGATCCCGAAACCGCGATACGTCGGTGTTTATCTTTTTTGTACCTGGTTGAAAACCGATAAAGGTTTTGTTCATCAGATATACTGCCATAATAAAAATAACGATGCTAAGGATGCTAAACATTGGGAGCGATTCTGAAACTTCAAAGATAAAAAATGTTTCTTCGACCTCTATACTCTCTACGGGGTACCTCTAAAAACCTCTGAATCGAACATTTCAACAGGCAGGAGTGATTAAGGTAGGGTATTCAGGTACTTACAGTGAAGAAATCGAAATACTGTAAAAAAAAGATTTATTCTGTTACTTTTGTCTCAATCAATGATTACAAAGCCTAATCTGCTGATGAGTGTTTTCGAAAAAGCATGTTTGATAATCTACCGGTTTGCTGAGAAAGGACTAGAAGTGTTCCTGATAAATGATCAGTCAGAAGAAAGCTCGGTTTGGTCAATTCCTCAACAGGATATTCCAAAATCTTCGAATGAATTCTTAAGTCGGCACGTAGATATGATCGAAATGGATCCCGTCGAAATGGATGAAGGTCAGCGCTTTCGGGCAGTCGCGATCGAAGGTGACTACCATGATATCCCATCCATGCGTTCACTCATGAAAGAAGATGTGAATTACGTAAAAGATAAGATTAAGACCATGATTCCGGAGCTGGAACAGGGCACTTTTGTAGCGGTAAAAGAAGCCTTTAAGAAAGTCTTGCCTCATGAGTATACCATGTTGAAAGAACTGAAAGAAATTCTCAACGATCGCAACCTGCTGAAATATCTGTGAAGGAATGCCATAGATTTGGATTCTCAAGGGATATTTAAATCATTTTTTCTATTGCATGCCTCGGATTATGCTACTTCGAGAGTAACACCCATTAGTGTGGATGTTTTGATTTCTCCTACTATTAACCACAGTGATTTTCCAAAATTCAAATATCAAGCCTGCACCGGCTCTACTTTTTTATCTTTAAAAAGAATCAGGAAGATCACCAGCAATATTCCAGCGATGGCTGCCGGCACCATCCACAGCGCTGGCCAATCAATCACACCATCGGTGGTGTAAGCATCAGCAACCAGGCCACCCAACTTTGATCCAATTGTAAGGCCAACTCCATACGTAGCAAAAGTGATTAAACCTTGTGCCGCACTCTTTACACCGGGTGGAGCTTTCAAATCGGTATAAATCTGTCCTGTAGCAAAGAAGAAATCATAACAGATTCCATGCAGGAATACTCCAAAGTATAACATCCATACACCGTGTTCCAATCCAAATTTGAACATAAGATATCGCAATACCCAGGCTCCCATTCCAATAAGCAGAATATTCCGAACCCCCCAACGTTTCAGGAAGAATGGCAGGGCGAGCATAAAGAACACCTCAGAGCCCTGACCTAATACCGCCATGATAGTTTCTGTATTTGGCAGTCCTGCACCGTTTGCAAGAAAAACGTTGGCATAACTGTAGTAAAAAGACAGGGGAATGCAAAGCAGTACCGATCCAATAAAGAATATCGTATAAGAGCGATCTTTAAACATCACCAGCGCGCTGGAGAAGTTTTGGATGACGGAAGCGTTAGTTGGCTTTGGAGGTGTATCAGGTAAAAAGAAACTATAAATACCAAATCCAATCGAAATCAGAGCTGGAACAATAAAGATGAGACTTGTATTACCAATATCCAGAGTTCCTACTACAACATTCGAAACAATCCACGCAATGGTTCCCAGCACTCTGAGTTGAGGAAAATCCCTGGCAATATCCGTACTCTGGCTCATCGCAATGGAATTCGTCAAAGCAATTGTCGGCATAAAGAGAATGGAATAGGCAAGCATACCCCAGTAAAAAATACCTATATCCTCTGTCACACTGAGAAAATAGAGCACAACACCTCCCAAAAGGTGCAGTATCCCATTAACTTTCTGAGCGGCAAAATACCGGTCGGAAATAGAACCCACGAAAAATGGGGAGATCATCGCTCCAATCCATGCCAGTGCATAGATGGTACCAATCTCGCCAGGTTCGGCATTTAATGTATCAGACAAATATCTAGCCATGGCTACAAACCAGGTTCCCCAGATATAGTACTCCAGGAACATCATACTGGAAAGTTGAAAACGGACTTTGGCTTTCATCCTATCGTTTTTTTTTACAGGAGGCTTAAAATAATCCTTTTTGGCTAATTAATATATAATGATGCAAAACCCTTTGAGGGATAAAAGTGAAATGTAGAAAATTTGTTGGATTAAGGGATTCGAATGGGTAGCCAAAACCGTAAACTGGTGTCCCATCTTCTATTTATTATTCTCATCTTCGTGCGATAAATGTCTGAAGTGTATGCCGTTATTCGAAACTCAATTTAGATTTCCAGGGCAGACAGCTTTCTATCGTGGTAAAGTAAGGGACGTGTACACCATCGGCTCCCACCTGGTGATGGTGGCCAGTGACCGGATCTCAGCATTTGACCATATTTTACCAAAGCCCATACCTCACAAAGGGCAGGTTTTAAATGAAACAGCCTCCTATTTTCTTCACGCAACCAGGGACATTGTACCCAATTGGTTGGTTGCTAATCCCGATCCGAATGTTGCAATCGGCCTTCGTTGTGAGCCAATTAAACTGGAGATGGTCGTCAGGGGATATCTGGCGGGACATGCCTGGAGGGAGTATTCTGATGGTCGGCGAACTTTATGTGGAGTGTCGCTACCCGAGGGTTTAAAGGAGAGTGATCCTTTCCCTGAACCCATCATAACTCCTGCTACAAAAGCGGAGACCGGACATGATGAAGATATCAGTGCCCTTCAGATTCTGGAACGGGGAATTGTGGATGCCGATTTGTGGGAACAGTTATGTGATTTTTCATTGGCATTGTTTAGGAGGGGTACAGAAATGGCTGCAAAACAGGGTTTGATCCTGGTCGATACAAAATATGAATTTGGCCTTCTTGACGAAGACATTTATCTTATTGATGAAATACATACTCCCGATAGTTCCCGCTATTTTTATGCGGAGGGATATGAAGAACGTCAGAGACTGGGAAAACACCAGCAGCAACTGTCCAAAGAATTCGTTCGGGAGTGGTTAATGGAGCGTAACTTTCAAGGTAAGGATGGTCAGGTTATGCCTGAAATGCCAGATGAATTTGTGCATGTAGTTTCTGCTCGGTATATCGAACTTTTTGAAAAAGTTACCGGCCAGGTTTTTAAAAAATATCCGGCAAATCAGGATCTCCAGGATAGAATTTTTCGGAACATCTCATCCTATTTTGGATGGTCTGATTAGTCACCTGACTTACCTGGATGAATCTTATGAATTCCTGAAACATGACTGGAAACAGCTTTCCAGTCTTTACCCCTTTTTATCAAAACATTACTGGATCGGTAGGTGCTGATGTAATCTCCTTCTGAGTCTTTACCCTCAATAATGCCGGTACCAGAAATAATGGCTGTATGATTATCAAAGATATCCAGTCGTTCAATTTTGAATTCGAAAGAATCATATCCCGGCTTATTGTGTTTGATGTAGGTTATTTCATCAACTTTCTTAAACACATTTCCACTGGCATCAATCATTTGAAATTCATCGGCCAATATCAGATCAAGTAGTTGTACATCCTGGGTCTGGTATGCTTTAGGCCAGATCTCTTCTTTAAGGTTCCTCAAAGTTTCTTCATCATCGGTAGCTGTCTGTGAAATGATATGACCGGATCCAATGACGCAAAGGAGAGTAAACAGCAGCATTTTCATGTAATTCATTTTAAGTGATTGAAGGACATTCTCTATAGAACGATATTCATTGACCTGGAGTGTTGTCAAAAGGGAATACGATGTGATCAAATTTTAGGTGACTTATGCGGGCATCTTCACAACAGCCTCCGGAACTATTGGACTTTTCCTATATTTCCCATCTAAACGTATTTGTATTGGATAGGTCAAGGTGGGTTCTGAGGTCAAATTTGGTATTTTCTGTTTTTTTTGCGATCACAGCCTGGGTTACAGCTCAGGATTTTAACAACAATAGAGAGCGATATCGTATATCGGTACATCGGGCACTAGGTGAGATTATTCTGGATGGAGTTGTTGATGAACAAACCTGGCAAGAAGCCGATGTGGCTACTAATTTCTTTCGGGTTTTACCTATAGACACCGGACAAGCTATTTCTCAGACAGAAGTCCGAATGGCGTACAATGAGACCGAAGTTTTTATGTCCATCGTATGTTTTGACACATTTCCGGGTAAGAGACCGGCAGAGTCTTTGCGAAGAGATTTTGCATTTGGAAAAAATGATAATTTCCTGGCTTTTATTGACACCTATAATGATCAGACAAATGGTTTTTCATTTGGAATCTCTGCATCTGGTGCACAGTGGGATGGATTGCAAGCGAATGGAGGCGTAGTTGCTCTCGACTGGGATTGTAAATGGCGTAGTGTTATCAAAAGTGATGGTGAAAAATGGGTCGCTGAATTTGCAATTCCCTTTCGTAGCATACGCTACCAGGAAGGTGTTAGAGAGTGGGGGATCAATTTCAGCCGGCTTGATTTAAAGACCAATGAAAAATCCAGCTGGGCCCCCGTACCACGTCAGTTTGCGACTGCAAATCTGGCATTCACCGGAACAGCGATATTTGATGAACCTCCTCCAAAACTGGGTACTCGGTTTTCCCTGATACCCTATGTTTCCGGACGCACTTCCAAAAATCAGGAACTTAAACAGGATGCGGTGTACCAGGCTGAAGCAGGGCTTGATGCAAAGGTTACCTTATCCACCTCATTAAATCTGGACATTACACTCAACCCGGATTTTTCTCAGGTTGAGGTAGACAGGCAAGTGACCAACCTTGACCGGTTTGAATTATTTTTTCCGGAACGGCGTCAGTTCTTCCTGGAGAACAGTGATTTATTTGCCAGTCTGGGTTCCGACAATATCCGTCCTTTTTTTTCCCGGCGTATTGGGTTAAATACTCCAGTTCAGGCTGGGGTCAGGTTGAGTGGTAAAATCGGAGACGAGTGGAGATTGGGATTAATGAATATGCAGACCGGATCCTCAGGAGATATTTCTGCCGCTAATTTTACAGTAGCAGCCATGCAAAAAAAGGTTTTGGGTCGCTCCAATGTCGGGGCATTTTTTGTCAATAAAGTTAACACCGGAAATATCAATGAGGACCACTACAACCGGATAGCTGGTATGGAGTTTAATCTGGCCAGCAACGATAGCAGATGGATAGGCAAGGCTTTTTATCATCAATCTTTTTCTCCGGAAAATCCTGATGACGCTTTCGCAGCATCCGTTTCGTTAATCTATAACACCCAAAAATGGTTGGCTTCATTGACTCAGGCTTACGTTGCTGATAATTACTCTGCTGAAACCGGATTCGTAAGACGACAAAATTTTTATCAAATAAAGCCGCTACTAGGTTATAAGTTTTTTCCTTCGAATTCCAAACTTGCGAATCATGGACCCACGGCCGGGAGTGAGTTATTTTATAACCTGGAGGGTGATTTGACGGATAGAAGATTTAATCTGGATTATTCTTTTCAATGGCTGAGCCGTAGTCAGTTTTCTTTCGGGGTCACCCAGGATTTTGTTGCACTCCAATCAGATTTCGATCCTACCAATACAGGAGTTGAACCTCTTAAAGCTGGTGATGAATTTGTCTGGTCAAATATACAATTAAGCTATTCCTCCAATGCCCGAAGACTTTTCAATTATTCTTTTGGTGCCTTATATGGAGGTTATTTTAATGGAGAACGTTTTGGTTTGGAAGGAGAATGCAATTACCGGGTCCAACCGTATGGTAGCCTGGGATTGATCACAGCATTTAATCGACTACAACTGCCACTACCCTATGGTGATGTGAATTTATTTTTATTCGGACCTAAACTGGATCTGACTTTTACTGACAAACTCTTTCTTACCACGTTTGTACAGTATAATTCCCAGATAGAGAATCTAAATGTTAACATTCGCTTTCAATGGAGATATGCACCGGTTTCTGATCTATTTATTGTCTATACAGACAATTCTAATCCTCAGGATTTTATATCCAAAAACCGAGCTCTGGTCTTGAAACTATCGTATTATTTTAATTAGTCCAGGATTGCGAAAACTTTACCGTTCATTTACCGGCATCAAGAGCCTTGGGTTCCGAACATTAGTCACCATAACCGGTACCAATTAATCTCACAAAATCCAAAGAACTCAACATGCCAACAATTCTGGTTTCTTCGATAACCAATAAGTGATGAATCTTATGGTGTAGCATGAGTTTGGCGGCTTCCTGGGCAGTAGCCTCCGGATCGATCACATAAACGCCATTAGTCATTACCTGTTCAATGGGGACTGTATCATCAAAAGCTCCCATCAAATCTGTATTGGTTACTATACCCCGGATGAGAATCTGTTCTCCTTTTATTTCCACAATAGGTATGGCACTAAAACCCTTCTGACGCATCAGATCTCTCACCTTGCCAACATCTGATTGCAGGATACAGGTAGAAACCGGGGCTTTCATAAAATCTTTGACCAGAACACTCATTTATTGGTATTTGAACAGCTAAATATATACTTTTTAAGGATAATTCATGACCGCTGGGTGCTGATGAATTCCAGTAATTTGAGTTTAACCGGGATAATGCATTAGACTTTCTATTATAAGGCAGAATTGCTGCAAATACGGGCACATCATCGATTTTTGATGCTCACCATGATGGTGACCATTTCTGTGCCCT
>JBGTCB010000285.1:0-2513 GCA_041748995.1 Saprospiraceae bacterium
AAGATCTATCCTTTTAAACCGAATCCGGACCGTTTTCTTTGTTTCTTTACAGAAGGTCCAAAGTCATCATTACCAATGGTTTTACAAAAAAAGCAGATAAATTACCCAGGAACGAAAAAGACAGAGCATTAAATTATGGGCACCTCTATTAACCCCGTTCATGGTAAAAACAATTTTCTTCGAAAATTTATTCAATAATATACTGCGCCATACTTCGTTGATCGTCAGTCAGATAGCTACTGCTATCTTCCTTCCTCCAGCCTTGTTTAGTGTTGCGATTCGCAAATAAGTATAGCATCTAACTTGTTCTTTTGCACCAATACTTCATCACCAGAGACCTTACGTAGCTTCGGCTATGTGCGGTTCTGCTTCTTTGTCTTGGCACAAAATAACTGCGTCTTATACTAAACTTATTTACAATTCACAACACTGGCTTGCATCTTTTTGAATTTTTACTCATTCAGAGGTAAATAGAGGTGCCTAAGAGATAAAAGAGTCCTTATGTAATACCCCAAGACCAAATAACGCAAAATCATACTTAACCGGATCGCAGGGATCAAAGCTTCGCAATTGCTCCGTCAATTCATTGGTAGTCAACCAGTCTGTCTGTTTTCGTCTCATCAGGTCTAACTTTCGGGCGATCCTGTCTACATGTACGTCAAGAGGGATAAGCAGGAAATCAGGCCTGATACGTTTCCAGATGCCAAAATCAACCCCCCGGTTATCGACTCTGACCATCCAGCGGAGATACATATTAATCCGTTTACAGGTGGATTTTCTTAGGGGTGTCGGCACATGTTTTCGTGTGCGTTGAGGAGCATCAGAAAGGCCGAAAAAACGATCATGAAAGCCGGCCAGATCTGGTCCTGATCCATGCGGACATATGAAAAGGTCCTCTAAAGATTCGCTTTGGCGGTAATGATGTTGTAAAAAGGTCAGAAAATATAATGTGTCGGTATATTGGAAGGTACGGTGTACAAACTTATCAAAATGTTTTCTGTCCCGGGGTTTGTGGTTTCGAACAAACTCGAATGGACTATTATCCATGAGTTGCATCAATTGTTTACTTTTCCTTATAATAGTCTTACGTTGTCCCCAGCTCAGGGTTGCCGCAAAAAATCCGGAAATTTCTATATCCTGCTTATTGTTGTACAGATGGGGAATAGAAATCGGATCATCTTCAATAAAATCAGGCCGGTTGAATTGATCTGTATAATTTTCGAGTATATCCCGAACTTTCGACCTGTCCATGCTTAGAAAAGTTGACTACTGAAATCTGACAATGGCCATCAGTGCGTTCTCAGGTTTTTAATACCTGTTTGATTTCGAGAATGGTAAATCCTTCAATTACATCACCTTCCTTTATATCGTTGAAATTTTTGATGGTGATACCACATTCAAGACCACTTCGCACCTCCTTGACATCATCTTTGAATCGCTTCAGAGAGCTGATCTCACCCACAGCACCTTCTTTCGTAGGGAAGACCACGATACCATCCCGGATCACCCGCACGTTCGTATCTCTCGAAAACTTACCATCCTCTACAAAGCAACCGGCAATGGTTCCGAGTTTACTGATTTTGAACACTTCACGAACCACCATCTGTCCGATGATCTTTTCTTCTTTGGTTGGTTCCAGTAAGCCTTCAATGGCTGCGGTGATTTCTTCAATTGCTTCGTAGATAATAGAATACAATTTAATTTGTACACCTTCCTGTTCTGCTAATTTCCTGGCCATTAATGAAGGTCGCACCTGAAATCCAATGATGATTGCATCTGAAGCTGATGCCAGCAGGACATCTGATTCGATAATCTGTCCAACTGCTTTATGGATAATATTGACCTGCACTGTCTTTTGAGATAATTTTAACAAAGCATCGGAGAGTGCTTCGATACTACCGTCCACATCACCTTTTACGATGAGGTTGAGTTCTTTAAAGGTACCTAAGGCAAGCCGTCGACCAATTTCATCAAGACTGATACGTTTACTGGCTCTGGTAGTTTGTTCTCTGGTAATTTGTGCCCTCTTGGCAGCTACCTGACGGGCTTCCTGTTCATTTTCGGTTACTCTAAACTTTTCACCTGCCTGGGGTGCACCACTAAGTCCTAAAATCAATACCGGAGTGGAAGGTCCTGCTGTCTTAACTTTCTTGCCTCTTTCATTGTACATGGCCTTTACTCTTCCGGAATGTTCTCCGGCCACGATAGAATCTCCGATTTCCAGAGTGCCATTGGTGACCAGCAACTTACAAACATATCCTCTTCCTCTATCGAGTGATGCTTCAATGACACTTCCTACTGCCTGTCGTTGCGGATTAGCTTCGAGTTCTAAAAGATCTGCTTCAAGGGTGATTTTTTCCAGGAGCAGGTCGACATTAAGTCCGGTTTTAGCAGAAATATCCTGCGATTGATATTTACCTCCCCATGATTCCACCAAAAGGTTCATCGAGGCGAGTTGTTGTTTGATCCTCTCCGGATCTGCACCATCCTTATCAATTTTATTTATAGCAAAA
>JBGTCB010000286.1:0-8543 GCA_041748995.1 Saprospiraceae bacterium
ATTCCTGGTAGAAGTTGATTGACTATCTTTGGCGGCTTAAATGCAGAAAGATTAAACATGCAACTGAAGAATGACCAGTTCGAGATTCAGGGTTTTCCATTACTTCACCTGGCGGAAAAATATAGCCTCCCTCTGTATATCTATGATACCTCCGTTATAGAAAGACAGTATAATAAATTAAAATCGGCCTTCCAGGTAAAAAATGTGGTCTTCAATTATGCCTGCAAGGCATTGTCCAATATTTCAATTCTCCGGTATTTAAAGTCATTGGGTGCACACGCCGATACTGTTTCCATTGAAGAAATCCATCTATGTTTGAAAGCAGGATTTAGTCCGGAAGAGATTGTATTTACTCCCAGCGCCGTATCCATTGAAGAGTATTTGAGTGCGATGGATTTAGGTGTGCGGATCAATATTGATAATTTGGAAACCCTGGGATACTTTGCGCGGCATGCGATCAAATATCCGGTATGTGTCCGGATTAATCCTCACATTTTGGCTGGTGGGAATAAGAAGATTTCTACCGGACACATCGATTCCAAATTTGGTATATCCATTCATCAACTGGATGAAGTATTGATCTTCGTAAACGATTACCATCTTAATATTGATGGTATTCATATGCACACCGGCTCTGACATTCTGGATGTACAGGTTTTCATTCAGGCAACCGATATATTATTTAAGGCAGCTTCACATTTCACTGACCTCAAATACATCGATTTTGGAAGTGGATTTAAGGTGAAATATAAACCGGATGATGTTGAAACGGATATTGATCTTTTTGGCCGGGAAATGAGCCGGAAATTTAACCAGTTTTGTATTGAGCGAGGAAAAGATATTCAGCTTATGTTTGAACCGGGGAAATTTATCGTATCGGAATCCGGAACGTTCTTAGCAAAAACCAATATTATTAAAAGAACACCTTCGAATTTGTTCGCCGGGCTAAATACGGGATTTAATCATTTGATCCGGCCTATGTTTTACGATGCTTATCACGAAATAGTTAACATCAGCAATCCGTACGGTGAAAAGAAATATTATTCGGTAGTAGGCTATATATGTGAGACAGACACCTTCGCCTGGAATAGATCTATTCCGGAAATATCCGTTGGTGATGTACTTGCTTTTAAAAATGCAGGGGCCTATTCTTTTCAAATGGCATCCAATTATAATTCAAGGGTGAGGCCTGCTGAAGTGATGATACATAACGGAAAGGATTATTTAATCAGGGAAAGAGAAAATTTTGAAGATTTAATCCGGCACCAGACAGACCCCATCACATTCTAATAGGCTGTGGAATACCAGATTGATCTGATAAAAATTAAGTTGGGTCAACAGCGTCCCAGGTATTATTCCAGTCTCAAAAATCGATGATACGTTATGGCGACCAACCATCCAATAAATGATCCGAGAATGAATCCTCCAATAATATCCAGAGGATAATGTACACCGACATAGATCTGAGCCAGACCGACAGACACCGCCCAGACGAGTAACAAGATCCGCCATAACCGTCGCTCTTTTCTAAACAAAAAATAAATGAAAAAGGCTACAGAAGCATGATTGCTTGCATGGGATGAAGTGAAACTGTATCCCCCTCCGCAGCGAACGCGGAGAGTTACCTGATCCTGTATTTCAAGGTCATTACAGGGGCGCAAACGTTTTACCGTTTTTTTAATCCATTCGGAACTCACATGATCGGAGATCCCTACTGTCAAAATGGTAAAAAATATAATCCACAATCCGTTCCTGGGAAAATTCCAAATCCAGAATGCAAGGATAAAAATATAGAGAGGGGCCCAAAATACCTTATGTCTGTAATACGGTATAAGAAAATCAACCCAGGTTAAATGCGTTTGGTTGATGTAAAAAAACAAATACTGATCCCATTGTAGAATCTGTTCAAGCATCGTCTTGATCAATCATAGTTAAAGGTACAGTATCGCTTCTAATATTTACTTTTGTGTATAATAAAAATCAAAATCAGGTATTCTTATGACGTTGATTAAATCGATTTCCGGAATCCGCGGTACCATCGGGGGAATCGCTGGTGAAAATTTGACACCGGTGGATATCGTCTCGTGTTGTGCAGGTTTTGGTACCTGGCTTAAGGGTAACCTGGAAAAAACCCTTGTCGTAGTAGGCAGGGATGCCCGTGTTTCCGGACCGATGGTTCATGAACTGGCTATTCAAACCTTGTTGGCCTTGGGGATCGATGTATTAGATTTGGGACTCTCAACTACGCCTACGGTTGAAATGGCTGTAATTATGGAGAAGGCACAGGGTGGGATCGTTATTACGGCCAGCCACAATCCTATGGAATGGAATGCTCTGAAATTTCTCAATCAAAGAGGAGAGTTTATCTCTGCCCAGGATGGGACGGACATTCTTGGTATCATTGATGAAGAAAAGTACCTTTTTGCACCGGTATATAAAATAGGTCATCGCACATCCGGTGGGGATTATATATCAAGACATATAGATGCCATCATGCAGTTGACTCTTGTCGATCCTGCAATGGTTAAAAATCGAAAATTTAGTATAGCAGTTGATTGCGTGAATAGTACCGGCAGCATTTCCATTGCCCCTCTTCTGGAAGTTCTCGGTTGTCAGTATACCTTGTTAAATGATGACTTATCCGGGGTTTTTAGCCATAATCCCGAACCACTACCTGAAAATCTAACCGATCTCAGTTTGCTTGTCAGGGAGGGAAACTACGACCTGGGAATAGCAGTAGATCCGGATGTAGACCGTTTGGTCTTTGTTTGCGAAGACGGTTCAATGTTTGGTGAAGAATACACTATTGTAGCCCTGGCAGATTATATTTTGCAATACGAAGGAGGACCCACCGTATCCAATTTGAGTTCAACCCAGGCTCTCAAAGATATTACCGAAAAACATGGATTTAAGTATCATGCAGCAGCAGTCGGTGAAGTCAATGTGGTTACAAAAATGAAAGAGGTTCAAGCTGCTTTTGGCGGTGAGGGAAACGGAGGAGTCATCTATCCAAAATTGCATTATGGAAGGGATGCCCTGGTGGGTGTTGCGTTGATGCTGACATACCTGGCTAAGTCAGGGTTACAGATGACGACCCTTCGATCTCAATTGCCGAAGTACGTGATCAGTAAAAATAAAGTTGTACTTCCTGAAGGAATCAATCCCGATGAAGTCATCGCCCGTTTAAAGGAGAATCATATGAATGCTCAGCAAAACACCGAAGATGGTTTAAAGTTAATTTTTAATGGAGAGTGGGTACATATGCGAAAGAGTAATACGGAACCGATAATCCGTATTTATGCTGAAAGCAAGGATGAGGAAAAAGCGACCGAATTAGCTCTGCGTTTCGTGGACGAAATTAAAAGGCTCTGTTAAATTGGATCTTAATGTATGATGGAACTTGAAAAGTACTTTAATACCTTTCGTGCAAAAATAATCGGTATTGATCAGATGCTGAAAGGTCCTTATGGTGAGGTAAATCTGATCTATGCGGATTGGGCAGCATCGGGAAGACAATATGAGCCTATTGAAAAAATCCTGATCCATGAGATCGCTCCATTTGTCGCCAATACACATACGGAGAGTTCTTCTACCGGCTGCATAATGACCAATGCCTATAAAAAGGCAAAAGAAATCATCAAACGGCATGTGAATGCTTCAACCGATGATGTTTTGATTGCTTCACAATCGGGTATGACCGGTGTGATCAATAAATTTCAACGGATATTGGGTTTAAAAATACATGAAAAATTTCTGGACCAGGTGAAGATCACGGAAAATGAAAAACCGGTTATTTTTATCAGTCATATGGAACATCATTCAAATCAAACGTCATGGCTGGAAACCCTTGCCGATGTCGAAATCATTGCTCCGGATGAATCCGGCCTGATGGATCTCCGTGATTTGGAACGGCTATTGAATAAATATGGCAACCGTAAAACGAAGATTGCTGCAGTGACTTCATGCAGTAATGTCACAGGGATCGCAACCCCCTATCATGAGGTGTCGCGAATGATGCATCAACATGGAGGAGTTTGTTTTGTTGATTTTGCATGTTCGGCACCCTATATAAATATTGACATGCATCCCGAACATTCCGATTGCTATCTGGATGCCATCTATTGTTCACCCCACAAATTTTTGGGCGGACCGGGAAGCAGTGGCGTTCTTGTTTTTAATTCGGCTCTTTATAAAAACCGGATTCCTGACCAACCGGGTGGAGGTACCGTCGATTGGACTAATCCATGGGGAGAACACAAATATCATGATACCATCGAAGAAAGGGAAGACGGGGGAACACCTGCATTTCTTCAGACTATCAAGGTAGCACTATGTCTTCAGCTCAAGGATGAAATGACTGTCTCCAAAATTCTCCGGAGAGAACATGAACAACTTGAATTATTATGGCCGATTCTTGATTCAATTGATAATCTTCACCTTTTGGCAAATGACCAGCGTCAACGACTGGGAGTCATTTCATTCTACATTGATGCATTACATTACAATCTTGCAGTTCGACTTCTGAATGACCGGTTTGGTATCCAGACCAGAGGTGGTTGTTCATGTGCCGGGACCTATGGACATTATCTCCTTCATGTAACGAAAGAAGCGAGTGAACAAATTACTTGTAAAATAACCGGTGGTGATCTTTCGGAGAAACCAGGTTGGATCCGAATATCACTTCACCCCACAATGACAAATGAAGAAATTCTCTTCATTGGCAAAAGTATTCGTGCCGTTGCAGAAAATTGGGAACTATGGTCAGATGATTATAATTATGACATCAGGAAAAATGAATTCAGTCATAAGAATGGGTATCCGCAAGAAAGTTCAGTTGTAGACAGTTGGTTTGGGCAAATAAAAAAACGTGAATATGAGGTTGTATTTTGATAACGCAGCTTCAACCCCTATGTTTCCCGAGGTAATTGACGTCATGACAAAATCAATGCAAGATCACTTTGGTAATCCTTCGTCCATACACTCCCATGGACGAAAGGCCAAGGCAGCGATTGAGCAGGCGAGAAAAGTGATTGCCTACCATCTGGGTTGCTCGGTTAGTGAAATTATATTTACCAGTGGTGGTTCAGAGGCTAACAATACTGCAATCAAAGGAGCAATCAATGATCTGGGTATTAGAAATGTAATCACTACCAAAATTGAACATCCCTGCGTGTTACGCAGCCTGGAACACCTTGCCGGATATAAAGATATCAAGCTCCACTACCTGAATGTGGATCAAAATGGAATCGCAAATCTTGTGGAACTGGAACAACTATTGGCATCAGGTGAGCAAAAAACTCTAGTCTCCATCATGCATGCGAACAATGAAATTGGATCAATGAATGATGTGGAAAAGATTGGTTCGATCTGTGCAAAATATGATGCTATTTTTCATAGTGACACCGTACAGACGATCGGACATTTTCCCATGCATTTTTCAAAATCCGCGATGGCAATGGCCTCCGCTTCTGCACATAAATTTCATGGCCCCAAGGGGATCGGAATACTCTATCTCAATCAAAAATATCATGAGATAAAACCTCTTATAGATGGTGGAGGTCAGGAAAGAAATATGAGAGGAGGTACCGAAAATGTTGCCTCGATCATTGGTATGGCCAAAGCTCTGGATCTCTATAGTTCAAAAATGGAAGCGTTCAGGAACGAGACAATGAAAGTCCGTGATTATGCAATGGAACAGATTGTGAGAAATTTTCCCGAGGCTAAGGTCAATGGCGCCCTTCCTTTCCAGGCATTATATACCGTACTAAGTGTTACTTTTCCGCAATCGAAACGGTCTGAACTTCTCGTTTTTAATCTTGATATTGAAGGGATCAGTGCATCAGGAGGAAGTGCCTGCAGTTCCGGAGTGCAAAAAATATCCCATGTACTGGCCACTATTTCCCCTGACGACACCGGTACAACCGTTCGTTTCTCCTTTTCTCCCTTAAATCAACTTTCGGAAGTTGATTTTATGATTGAAAAATTGACAAAAATCCTGCGAAATTAAAATAAAAAGGGCACCTCTATTTGCTGTGACTTTGCAGTACAGAAGATAGAAGTGCCCTGGAATGAAATAGCTATGCCATTTCCTCCTTTTTTTTGCGTTTAATTTTATTTAAACGCGCATCATCACCATAGATCTCCTTAGCTTTTTTATTATAAGCTTTGGCGGCTTCTTCCGGTGTGTTATACATGCCAATATGCACAGCTTTACCATTAATGGTAATAATTGCCCTGTACTTCTTGTTTTCCATGTAAACACCGGTATAGCCGGTTTTACTGGTGGTTTTGCGATTTCGACTCGAGGTAGATCTGGTTCTCCATTCCAGATTTTCCAGGCGACAGTCAAGTTTGTTACTGTTTTTCGCTCCGACCAGTTTCATCTTTGACGATGGTGGCGTTTCTAAAAATTTTTCCGCAATATACCTGTGCAGGTATATTGTTTCGATCTTGTACAGACCGTCCGCTCTTTTCCAGGACTTCTGAAAAACAGCGCATCCAGAAGAGTGTTTCCTTAGATTAATAACAAAGTCGATCTTGACCAAATACGGATCTGTGGTCAAATGGTGATAAACCTTGTCATCCAAAGTCACTGTTTCTTCAGCGTTCTTTAATTTAACTTTGTACAACAATTTGAATGAGTGTTTAAAAGGTTATGGATAAAATTCCAAAAAGTAGATGATTTTAGAGGCAGCACATCTATTACTAGAATGTAATAGCCATACCAGATAGCTAATATCTAATAATTTAACGTAACTTCAAAAGATTATATGCGTAATATTTTAGATTTAACATTATCCAGAGCAAGAACATTGTTAGATAATCTCTTTATGCGTCGATGTTTTGACCTTGCCCGGTTGGGATCTGGTCATACGAAGACCAATCCCATGGTTGGAGCTTTGATTGTTAAAGATAACAAAATTTTGTCAGAAGGATATCATCAGTTTTATGGAGGACCTCATGCCGAAGTGAATGCGATTAATCCACTATCAGCAACTAATTTAAGCGACACGACTCTCTATTCCTCACTGGAGCCCTGCTCACATTACGGTAAAACTCCCCCTTGCGCTGATTTAATAATCAAACACCAAATTGGTCATTGTCATATCAGTAATATTGATGTTAATCCACAGGTACGTGGTAAAGGACTGGCACGACTTCGAAACCATGGTGTTGAGGTGGTATCCGATATTTGCCAAAAAGAAGGTGAAGCGTTATTAAATCGCTTTGCCATACAGCAAAAATTAAAAAGACCTTACATCATTCTTAAATGGGCCCAGTCAAGGGACGGTTTTATGGGAAAGCAAGGTGAAAGAGTGAAAATCTCCGGTCCTGTTACCGATCGGCTGGTCCATAAATGGCGAAATGAATGTGATGGTATCATGGTCGGAAGCAACACTGTCATCGTGGATGACCCTCATCTCGGAAACCGTCTATTTTATGGTCTTAACCCGGCACGGATTATTCTGGACAGGCAAGGTCGAATATCCCCTCACGCTCAGCTGTGGAAGTCACCACTCATTACTTACTATTTCACATCTCCATCTAATACTGCCAGGGCTCAGGGAGGAGTTCGACCCATAGTGGTTCCCGATATAGAAGAACCTTTGTCCTGGATGCTAACCAGACTTTATCAAATGAATATTGGATCAATGCTGGTAGAGGGAGGACCTGAGCTTTTAAGCAGATTCCTTCAACTTCAATTGTGGGATGAAATCCGGGTGATAACCAACCCAATGCTACTTTACAACGGATTGAGAGCACCTTACGTCACCAGGCCGATAAGTATCAAATATAGAATCGCGGACGACGAGATTACCATTTATCATCGTCCTGCTCGATCCTGATAATACACCGGTAATTTGAGATCATTTTTGTGATAGGCAAAGCGCAGGCATAGCCACAGATATGGTGAGTATTTACAACACATTATCACAGAAGAACCAGATTAACGACAATCTTTCAGTGGACATTGCACTGCAATAAAAACTTGTCGTGTGATTATTGCAGCCAAATAACATGTACTTTTATCAGAATTTAGATGATCAAGACAAGTCTCCATTCTGACATCAATTGTTAAAATTCCTTTAAAAGAACCCTTACGCGCCATTAATGTATTGGGATTCCTGTTACAATGTCGTTATTTAGCAGTTGGAAATATTGTAAACGGAAGAATGAATATGAGATTCTTGATAAAGAATGTGCTGGTTTCCTGTTTCCTATTAGTATCAATAAGCACGCTGTTGCGGGGTCAGCAAATAAAGTGGATGACTTTTGAAGAAGCCATCGAAGCCCATGAACAAACCAAGAAAAAAATCTTTGTGGACATTTTCACGGATTGGTGCACCTGGTGCCAAAAGATGGATCAGTCCACTTTTCAGAATGCGTTTATAGCCGGGTACATCAATGAGCACTATTATCCGGTGAAATTCAATGCTGAACAACAGACCAAGATCGTTTTCAATGGTAAAGACTATAACTATGTCAAAAGCGGTCGCAAGGGCTATCACGAGTTAGCCGTTGAGTTGGCATTGGGTAGGTTG
>JBGTCB010000287.1:0-2571 GCA_041748995.1 Saprospiraceae bacterium
TTCGATTTTCTGGCTGAAAAAACGAGGCTTGATGCCCGGACTGTGCTTTTCTAATGAATTGATTTCAAGAGATGAAGGGATGCATTGTGACTTTGCCTGTTTGCTGTACAGTAAACATATTGTAAATAGAATGCCGGATGAAACGGTGATATCCATTATTAGGGATGCAGTTATGATTGAAAAAGAATTTGTTTCGGATGCTCTTCCTGTCAGTCTGATTGGTATGAATTCAGATATGATGTGCCGGTATATCGAGTTTGTTGCCGATAGGTTATTGAGTGCCCTGGGATGTGAAAAACAATATCACGTAGAGAACCCTTTTCCATGGATGGAAATGATCTCCCTTCAGGGTAAAACCAATTTTTTTGAGAAAAGAGTTGGTGACTATCAAAAAGCCGGAGTAATGACCAGCAAGGAAAAGCAAGTGTTTAAACTTGACGAAGATTTTTAGTTTCTCCAAAACCAAATTCTATAAATCATGGAAGTCATTAAAAGAAGTGGTAAAAAGGAAAGTGTCAGTTTTGATAAAATTACCGCAAGAGTAAAAAAATTATGTTACGGCCTGAATCCGGAATTTGTTGATTCCATCGAGATTGCCAAGAAAGTCATTCAGGGGCTTTATGATGGCGTGACTACGGTTGAACTGGATAATCTGGCGGCGGAAACTTCAGCCTCCATGGCAACAGTTCATCCTGACTATGCTCAACTGGCAGCCCGGATTGCTGTATCCAACCTTCATAAAGAAACTAAGAAGTCTTTTTCTCAGACGATGGAGGCACTGTATCGTTACATCGATCCGGAATCCGGTGAAAAGGCTGCTTTAATCAGTGATGAAACTATTCGAATCATTCGGAAGCACCGGGACGAGCTGGATTCAGCGATTATTTATGATCGTGATTATGCTTTCGACTATTTCGGATTCAAAACCCTTGAACGTTCTTATCTGCTCCGGATGAATGGTAATGTGGTAGAACGACCTCAACATCTGCTGATGCGGGCTTCGGTAGGAATTCATGGAGAGGATATCGAAGCAGCTATTGAGACCTATAACCTGATGTCGGAAAAGTGGTTTATCCATGCAACTCCCACTTTGTTTAATGCCGGCACACCCAAGCCACAATTGTCATCCTGTTTTCTCCTGAGCATGACTGAAGATAGTATACCGGGGATTTTCGAAACCCTGAGTCGCTGTGCAAAAATTTCTCAGTCTGCCGGTGGTATCGGCCTGAGTATCCATAATGTCAGAGCTCAGGGAAGTTACATCAAAGGAACCGGTGGAACCTCCAATGGCATTATTCCGATGCTGAAAGTCTTTAACGATACAGCCCGCTATGTAGATCAGGGCGGAGGAAAACGTAAAGGTGCTTTTGCCATTTATCTTGAACCCTGGCATGCGGATATTATGGAATTTCTTGAATTAAAGAAAAACCATGGTAAGGAAGAAATGCGTGCCCGCGATCTGTTTTATGCCATGTGGGTACCCGATCTGTTTATGCAGAGAGTAAAGGATGGAGGTCAATGGTCGCTTTTCTGCCCAAATGAATGTCCGGGTTTGTATGATGCCTATGGAGAAAAATTTGTCGAGCTATACCAAAAATATGAGGCTGATGGTAAAGCCCGGCGTACCCTCAACGCTCAGGAAGTGTGGTTTGCCATACTGGAATCGCAGGTTGAAACTGGTACACCATACATCCTGTATAAGGATGCCGCAAATCAAAAATCAAATCAAAAAAATCTGGGCACCATTCACTCCAGTAATCTCTGTACGGAAATTCTGGAATATACATCAAAGGATGAAGTAGCAGTCTGTAATCTGGCATCACTCAGCCTGACAATGTTTGTGGAAAACGGCACTTTTAATTTCCAAAAATTATTTGAGATTACCCGTGTCGTAACCCGCAATCTCAATAAGGTCATTGATGTGAATTATTATCCGATTCCAGAGGCATACAACAGCAACATGCGACACCGTCCTATTGGTATCGGAGTCCAGGGCTTGGCGGATGCTTTCATAAAAATGCGTTTTGCTTTCGATAGTGAAGAGGCCCGCCAACTTAAGAAAGATATTTTTGAAACCATCTATTTTGCTGCCCTGACTGAAAGTTGCAGTCTTGCACGGAGGGAAGGCCCTTATCAGACTTTTAAGGGTTCTCCCGCTAGTGAAGGGACTTTACAATTTGACATGTGGGGAGTAAAACCCTCCAATCGCTGGGACTGGGCCAGCCTGAAAACCGATATTATGAAGCACGGCATACGTAACAGCTTATTGCTGGCACCTATGCCGACTGCTTCAACTTCTCAGATTCTGGGTAATAATGAGTGCTTTGAGCCTTATACCTCAAATATCTATACCCGGCGTACTCTAAGCGGTGAATACATCGTGGTCAATAAACATCTCCTTAGTGATCTGATCGAACTGGGTCTTTGGGGCAATGAAATGAAGGAACAACTAATGGCTGCCAATGGCTCGATCCAAAATATACCGGGCATACCTGACAAGTTGAAAGCCTTGTATAAAACCGCCTATGAATTAAGCCAGAAAGTTTTAATCGATATGGCCGCAGACCGGGG
>JBGTCB010000288.1:0-5117 GCA_041748995.1 Saprospiraceae bacterium
CATGTTCATTTTGAAATGCCAAGAACTGTAGTCAGACTGGGCAATTATCTGTTTTATCCGGAATGTAGACAAAGTTAGTTGAGCTTTCGGTGGAGAAGGCAAGGTAATCGTAGGGCTAGGTTTTGTATACGTCGCCTACACGTCAGGTGCAGATTTGTGTTGGCACGCTTTTGTCGTGCAAGACTCTACATACTTTGAAGTTGCTCAGAAATCAAGGTACTTAATTTTTTGACGACTTCATTAAATTGTTCGGGAGGTAACTTGCAATTAAACTTTGCTTTTCTTGCTTTCCAATCAAGGCTTTTTACTTGGTCAGATAAAATTGTGCCTTTTGCTTCCAGTCCTTCAGGTATCAAAACTTCAAAAGGATATCCTTTGACCTGGCTTGTGATGGGGCAGAGGATTGCTAAACCAACTTTTCCGTTATAAGCCTTTGGAGACAGTACCAATGCTGGTCTGTGTCCTGCTTGCTCATGACCTGCTTGTGGATTGAACATAATCCAAACAATGTCGCCGCTATCAGGAATATATGCCATAGGTTCACCAAACTTCGTTTCCTACAGACAAACCGGTATGGACTTCATTATGAAGATTATGTTTTGTGATACCTGCAAGCAATTCGTCAAGTGTCCAACTTGGTGTTGGAACTGGTGTAACAATAATTTTGCCTTTTATTATGCTTATTTCTACAAGGGAGTCATTTTCCAATTGAGCATCAACCGCAAAGGCTTTTGGTATTCGGAGGGCAAGGCTATTGCCCCATTTCTGAACTTTTGTGAGCATAGGTTGTCTCCTGTATGTTTCTACAACGAAGATACACCTTTTTGCTGGATTTTTCAAGTGCTTATTTTACAAGGGAATTGCCAACGGCCTGGCGATGAGCCGAAAGCGGCGCGGGCCGTCTCCGTATCGTACGACGAAATCAAGACTCGTGGCTTGTCGGCAGAGAGGAGCCTTGGACGTCGAGTTTGCTACTCTCATTCCATTGTCATTGTCTATCGGCAATCAATACCTCCCCCAAGGACCGCAGTTGTAGTCCGCCCAACGGTCCGGCTCACCCGCGCTGGGAAGCGGCGAGCGAACGACGCGGCGGAGTCGGGTGCAGCCGGCCGACCAGAAAGGAGGCGGGCGAATTTGCGCGAAGTTGGTATATTGCCAGTACAAAACCGGAGGTGAAGATGGATTCCAAAATCAGCAAAGAGATCGAGAAACAGAGCATTCCTGAGCGTCTTCTTCTCGTTGAGGAGATCTGGGACAGCATTGCGGAGGAGAACGAGGCCTTCGTGCTTACGAAATCTCAAAAGGCTGAATTGGCAAGACGCTCTAAATCCTTTGCAGCCAATCCACGACAAGGGCGAACGTGGGAGGAAATCAAAGCCGAATTCATGAATTCCTAGCGTGGCTGTTTTCTTTCATCCATAAGCCGAGGAGGCTGTTGAAATACTCAGGTTGATGCTGAAGCCGTAAATCGTTGCTTTCTGACAAGGCGAGACGAAGGAAGATACCGGGTCGTAACTGACTGAGGATCAACGAAGTCAGAAACGACGAGAACGGCTGAGTTTTTTTATAAAGAATGTGATCTAATAAATATCAGCGCAATTTGGGTATTTCAACAGCCTCCTAGGGGGAGTTTCGAGATGCGATCATTTGGTATGAACATCAGAGGATCGGTTTGGACTCTGAGTTCTTTCTTTGCATTGACGAAGCTATCGAACGCATTCTCCGTAATCCTGCCAGCTTTCCCATCATTCATAACAATATTTGACGTGCTGTTGTTAGACGATTCCCTTTTGCGATTTTCTTCGAGATTGAGAAATTAGACATCAGAATCCTGGGGGTATTCCATTCACGCAGGAATCCAGCGCGTTGGCGCGAGTGAAGATAGTTACCTACCCAAATTGGCCTGGCTACCGGTCTTTTCCTGTTCGCGACCTGGAGCTGGGCTTGCTGGAAGGCGGGCGATGTTTACTCTATTTCGGCTGCCTCAAACGCTCGCAGGACGTCACCCTTCGCCCACCCTCGACTGCCGAAGCAGTTGTCCCAACCACTCGTGCCTGGCAAGCTGGCTGCTCCCTCAGGTACTGGAACTTCTCTTCTCGAGACGCTGCATCAAAACGAACCAATACCTTTCGAGCAGCTCAAGATAGAGTTTTGACAACCTCGTCTGCTAACCAGGTTCTGCATGCAACCGTAAAAGCCAAGGAATGAGAAGCCTCTCTACCCAAAACCTAGTCAGAACAACATCTTCTTGCCATCATTGCTGCCATTCACTCCTTAATCTTAATTCTAGTCTGGAAAATTGACTCATTCCCTGCCATTTTGGAAGTATAGTATAAGAATCTGGAACCCCAGTGTAAGAAGGACAGATTAGACGACCGTACTTTTGATGTATAGTAATAACCCCTTTGTAGATCTAGCCAACGTGAACAGCATGTAGATAAATTTTTCCAGGTAACAACTGATAGATAAATTTGAAAAAATGTCAACCTCTGAAATCATGCAAAGTCAGTATTGTCAACAATCTATTAAACTGTCGGCACGTGAACTGGAAGTGCTGCAACTAATTGTCATGGAAAAAACATCAGGCGAAATAGGTAACATATTATATATAGCCGAAGATACCATCAAAACCCATCGCAAAAACATTATGATTAAACTAGGGGCCATCAATATGGCAGGCATGGTTCGCCGTGCTTATGAAGCCGGGATTCTTGAATTGAGATAGTATATGTGACATATAATTTTTGTCAATCCTGAATTTCGGATGGCGTTAAATAAAGAGAGTGTGTTTATAACTACGTGACAGACCGGGAGTTTCGGATCGAATATCCCCCGTTCGGAGAGAATGCTATCCGGTCTGTCCTATTAACCGGGAATAATCATTAGACTTTCAGTTACAAGCCAGAACTGCTTTTGGATTGGTGTAGCAGACACAAGCCTGACCCTTCTTCATGAAGAGCAGTCTCAGTGAAGCCCCAATAGCCAGATCATCATCATGGAGCCGAGTTTTCCCTTAAAACTTTAGACAATGGATGGACAGAGTTTGAGATAATCTTCAGAAACCAGGTTGCAGATACATAGAGTCAATATCACTGATGCAGCAAGGTCATTTGTAACCAATTGCTAATCAGCATGCAATAACTGATATACAGACTCATCCCTTAGATCATCAGAAACACCCGTTTGATCGGCCCGCTCAATCAAGAGTAAATAAAATATATTAGTTTTGTTCTGTGACAGATTTCACTCATCCTGGTGATTACCAAGGGAATAGAATGCATATGCGAAATTCACAGGATCTACTTTTTAAATCAGTCTTCTACATTATACTCTGGACAATCTGGATTGCCTTTCCGTTTGTAACCAATTCATCCAGTGAGCGAATGATGCAATTTCATCTGGCAATGATTCCGGTCACCCTGACCAACATTCCTCTGTTCATGATTAATTCCGAATGGCTCATTCCCCAAATATTTCGGAAACGGGGTATTGGAGTATATTTGTTTTGCCTGTTCTTATTGATACTGACCTTTGCGGTCATCCAGTTAGTAATGAAGGAACTCATCATACCTCCGGAATTGCTCCGACATCATTGGGATATCTTCTGGGCGGTCATACCCGTTTTATTTGTGACGGGCATCAGTACCGGTTATGGTTTTATTTACTACCAGTTGCAACAGAACAAAGCAGTCCAGGAAGCTAAGCAGGAGCAATTAAAGTCGGAACTATCGTTCCTTCGATCCCAGATCAGCCCCCATTTTATTTTTAATATTCTCAATAGTATCGTTTATCTGATTCGCGCTAAATCATCCCTGGCCGAACCGGTTACTATCCGGCTTTCCGAATTGATGCGCTATATGCTTTATGAATCGAGCGATGCTCAGGTACCACTGGATAAGGAGATTGAATATCTCAATAATTATATTGAATTGCAAAGAATCCGGTTTGGTGAAGATGTGGATATAGAACTCGGGATTGATGGAAACATACATGGTCAGTTAATTGAGCCTATGTTGCTGATTCCCTTTGTAGAAAACGCTTTTAAACATGGTGTCGGTTTGATTGACAAACCCGTTATCAATATTTCACTGCAAATTGAAGATAATAACCTTGATTTTATGGTACGGAATAAAATATCAGGCGATAGGCCAGATATAAAAGATCCGGATTCCGGCATAGGCCTCAAGAATGTAAAAAGGCGGCTGGAACTGCTGTACCCCGGGTTTCATAACCTGGAAATTAAGAAGGAACAAGGGTGGTTTGAAATGACCCTGCATTTAAAACTAACCGGAAAGTCTTCCCCTATCCGTCAAATGGTCGGAGTATGAAACTGCGCTGTCTCGTTGTAGATGATGAGAATTTAGGCCGGAGACTTGTAGAAGAAAATATCAAGCAGATTCCCTTTCTTGAATGGATAGGGTCTTGTAAAAATGCCTATGAGGCTATGGAATTTTTACAAAAAGAATCTGTTGATCTCATGTTCCTTGATATCCAAATGCCAGGCATGTTAGGTACCAGCTTTTTGGCGAGTCTTCGTTGCCGGCCTATGGTCATCCTGGTGACAGCCTACGCCAATTACGCAGTAGAAAGTTATGACCTGGATGTCATCGACTATTTATTAAAACCGGTAAGTATTGAGCGGTTTACCAAGGCGGTATATAAAGCTCTGGAATTCAAACAAAACATTAAGCCAGCTACCATTTCACATAGTACCCAGGAAAACCAGGAGGAATCAGAATCCTTTTTCGTCAATGTCGAATATTCGCTGGTAAAAATAATCATCCGGGAGATTACTCATATTGAAGGTATGAAGGATTATGTCAAAATATTTCTTACCTCAGCGAAAAAGCCGGTATTGACCAAAGCTACTCTTAAAAGTCTGGAAGAAAAACTGAACAATAAGGGTTTTAAAAGGGTACATAAGTCTTTTATCATCAATGTCCAAAAAATTGAATCAATCCGGAATCATCAGATTACCATCGGAGAATATGAAATTCCGATAAGTGATACCAATCTGGAGGAGTTGCTGAAAAATCTGAACCTCGGTTAGGATAGGGAAAGCATAATCTACATTCTGCGGCTTTCCTTTAGGAAATTATGCTATATATTTCTAAAAT
>JBGTCB010000289.1:0-1520 GCA_041748995.1 Saprospiraceae bacterium
ATTTGCCATTCCGGATCAAATCCCACCATGTGGTAGGCATATTGAATATTCTCCGGGCCAATGTAATCGATGGCGGCATAATCAATGGTGAATACTTTTTTATCGTAAGGAAGCACCAGTTCTTGTGTCCATGAAATGTGATGGTCCAGGTGAAAAATATCCGGATTCGTTTCTTCAGTCGATCGAATCGGAACTTCTTCATTGAAAATCTGGAAACCCGTAAAAAAGATGGGGGGTTTGTAATCACTCAGACGAACACTGTCCGGATGAAATATATCGATACTTTGGTTTCCGAGTACAAATATTTCTCCGGTATAATTACTTTTTCCATAGATAAATGCATCGTATTTTTCACTTCCGAGACCGTTATCATGCGTGATGTTTAGTATTTCAAAAGTATAGGGATTAAATCGGGTGATTCCTTCAAAGCTTAGTAGCCATATATTTCCATCGTCATCTGGAATCACACTAAATACATTATTGTTTAAAAGTCCATCATTCACCGTAAAATGCCTGAATTTTCCAGTAGCGGTGTCTAGTCGATTTAATCCTCCTCCATAGGACCCACTCAAGATAAAACCTAAAGTGTCCTGATATATACAAAAAGATGTATTTTCGCTCATGCTTTCCGGATCGTTGTCATCGTGCCGGTAAACAATAAAACTATCAATTTCGGGCAGGTGTCGATAAAGTCCACTACGAGCCCCGATCCATACATTCCGGTCCCGGTCTTCGTAAATAACTCTGAATCCCCCAAAAGGAACATTTTTATCCCATGTTGAACTATAATCAAATAATTTTTTTCCCTTGAGATCGAAACGGTAGAGCTTATTCCCCCACCCGGCGACCCAAACGTTCTGATGGCTGTCCTCAAAAATATCACGCACCAAAGGTATATCTGGTATCTCCATACCCTGTAAATATTGTTTCAGGTCAAGAAATTCTTCTGTATTCTTATCGTATAAAAAAATACCACAGCCTGATCCCAGCCAAAGAAGTCCAGCCTTGTTTTCAGAAAAACAGGTTACACGGCAATTAATCGCCGGATCTCGAAAAGGTAGTTTCCAGTTGAATTCCGAAATCTGTCCAGTGCGGGAATCCAGTAAAAAATTACCATTCTCATGACATAAAAATATTTTCCCGGGATAAAATTCATATAGTTCATGGTAATACCCGGGATTGATTAAATTTTTAAAAAAATCGGTTGGGAAACTGTAGAAACCATTTTTTGATATTTTTGCCAGGGCTAGTGAAAACTCATGATAACTCAACCAAATATTGTCGCTCTTTGATAAGCATATGTCAGTGTCTCCAATTCTCGTCCTCCCTTCCGGTTGGGTGAATGCATTGGTGGTGATCACTTGTTTTAATTCCGGGGTACGCAGATCAATTTCAAAAAAAGCATCACCGGATATATTAAAAAAACGGGATGTATTCAATTGAATCAAGTGATTTTGAAACATGGAGAATGCATTAACCGGCCAGGGGTAATACAGGACCACTTTTTGGTTATTCATATC
>JBGTCB010000290.1:0-4302 GCA_041748995.1 Saprospiraceae bacterium
CTTTTTTGACGCGGTTTGGAAAGCAAAATTCCTAAAAAACTCGCTTTATTGTTATTGGTCGGTGCTCATAAGTTATCGTCTAACTTAACTTTGGTTTTGTTTTGATTGGTTTAAATCAGCTCATAGAGTTTTTTGTTTTGAGCGGAATTTTAATCCCAACCACTTAAATGCATAAAACCGTCATTAGGCCTTTTCCGAAGGTCTTTTGCTTGGCTTGCTTAATCTGATGGATTATCAAGGTTTGGTGACATCTTCACGTTAGACGGATGGTTTGAGGATTACTGCACAGAGTAGTGTAGTTACCTTATTTCTACTCCTTCTAGCAAGCACGTCTAATGCATTAGGCCAGGATACGGTATGGGTTCAAGAACGAGAATTAGCAAGCTTGCTTTTTCTTGTGCAGGAGCATCCGGAAGCTGATACTGTTAGGTTGCAATTATCATTTAAATATAGAAAAAGTGCTGGGCTCCATAAATGAGCGAACCAGGATCTTATTTTTGGCAAGTCCCAATAATCCCATAGGAAATTATTTAAACCGGGTGGAGTTGAAAAGCTTAATAAGCTTGCTTCCAGATCAGGTTGTATTAGTACTTGATGAAGTATATCATCATTATGTTGATGCCTCTGATTATGCAACCGCGGTAGAATTCATGAACCTGGATAAAAATATTATTGGTCTCAATAGCTTTTCAAAGGTATATGGTCTGGCAGGGTTGCGTCTGGGCTATGGATATACTAGTGTAGAGATCGCCAATTATTTACAAATACTTTGTAAGCCTTTTGCCCTTAGTTCCCTGGTGACTGCAGCTGGAATTGCCGCCTTGCAGGACATCGAATTTGTAGCTCAGACGGTCAAAAACAATTTGCTGGAGAAACAATATTTATATGATCAATTTGAAGCGCTGGGACTCAAATACTGGCCCACACAAGCCAATTTCATATTGATTAAGCCTGGCACGGACACCCTTGTTTTCGAACGGGAGATGTTGCGCTTAGGAATAATGGTGCGTCCGGTAGACAATTTTGGTGCCGAAGGTTGCGTCAGAGTAACCATTGGCCGGCATGATCAGAACGTTAGATTTATTGGAGCCCTGAAAGTATTCCTTGAAAAAAATGCAGCGATCCCAGTCGAAATGGATTGACCACCCGGATATATCAAGTTAGATACTACCTAGTAAGATTCTTTCAAAACCTATAGGAGAAATTTAAGTCAAAGCTTACAGAAGATAGCATAAAAAGAAAAAGAATACCTGATCTTATTTTGCACGATTGGTTGAATCTGTGATTTTTCTTTATCATTATAGAGGTGTTTCGAGACAGATAAAAGGATAAACAAAGCTCCATGTCAGCTCAACTAGAAAAATTAAAAATACCATCAAACCCGATTTTAGACCGTCTTCCTAAACACCTACTTCAATTTGTAAAACCTCAAAATTATAATCATTATACTCCGGAGGATCATGCAGTTTGGCGATATGTCATGCGCAAGAACTTGGAGTATTTGCAAAAATATGCACACGAGTCCTATGTCGAAGGTCTGCGCCAAACCGGTATCTCCGTCGATAAAATACCCAGCATGTATGGGATGAACCGAATCCTAAAAGAGATCGGTTGGGCAGCGGTAGCAGTAGACGGGCTAATTCCCACCGATGCTTTTATGGAATTCCAGGCCTATAATGTTTTAGTAATTGCTTCCGAAATCCGTTCACTGAAGGATATCGAGTATACGCCCATTCCCGACATTATCCATGAAAGTGCTGGTCATGCTCCCATTATTGCGAATCCTGAATACGCCGAATTTTTACGCCGGTTGGGTCAAATTGGATGCCGTGCGATATCCTCCGCAAAAGATGCTGCACTTTATGAGTCGGTGAAGAGACTCACCTTAACCAAGGAAGACAAACAAAGTACTACTGCGCAGATTGCAGAGGCCGAGCAAGAGGTGATCCGGTTACAGTAGGAGAATCAGACGATTTCTGAAATGACTGCAATCCGTAATCTTCACTGGTGGAGTGTGGAATATGGTTTAATCGGTGACCTCCGGGACTATAAGATTTATGGTGCCGGTTTGTTGTCTTCGATTGGAGAAAGTAAGTGGTGCATGGGAGCTCAGGTAGCCAAAATGCCTTACAATATCTCCTGTGCCAGCCAAAATTTTGATTATACCAAACCACAGCCGCAGTTATTCGTAACGCCGGATTTTGCCCATCTGAGTTTTGTGCTGGAAGAATTTGCCAACACGATGGGTCTTCGTACCGGTGGAATCACCGCCGTAGAGCGCCTGATTGAATCTGAAAAACTAGGTACCATTGAATTAAGTACCGGAATACAAATAACCGGTATTTTCTCAGACTTTATTCCGGCAGCTAATGGCCGCGTGGCTTATTTCTTTACCAATGGTACCACCGCACTGGCCTTCCGGGATAGAGAATTGATCGGTCATGGTACTTTAAATCACCCTGCGGGCTTTGGCAGCCCGGTTGGAAAATTAAAAGGAATAAATATCGCGATTGAAGATATGTCGCCGCGTGATTTAGAAGCCTATCATATTTATGAAAGGAGACAGGTGAAACTCGAATTTGAGGGACACATTACGGTCGAGGGTCGGGTGATCACTGGTATCAGAAATCTGCAAGGCAAGATTTTATTAATTCGGTTTGATCAATGTCTGGTAGAACATAAAGACAAGGTCTTATTTAGTCCGGACGAGGGAATTTATGACATGGCCGTGGGTAAAGAAATAATAAGTGGTTATGCAGGTCCGGCCGATTTGAATTCCTTCGATTTAATAACCCATGTGGTTACTGAGCAAGCTCCTACCCGCGTTCCTGATCAATCGCAACGAAAATTAGAAGATTGTTACCTTAAAGTACAGGCGCTCCGCTCCGGTAATGGAGATGCATCCGATCTTGCCGCCCTCGTCACGGAAGTATTAGATTATTTCCCTGATCAATGGTTATTAATTCTGGAATTATATGAAGTATGCCTCCAATACCACGCTTTGCAAAATGCCGGTAACCTGAAGGATCATCTGAAAGCTCTATCAGAAAGTTCTCCCAATATTGCACATCTGATTACAGAGGGATTGGATTTTAGTACGGCGTAATCCATGATAACCGAACCGGTAAAATAAGATTTGAGTTGGTTTGTGACCATTGTGAAGGTGAATCCTGAATAGTTACTTATCGATTAATTGTAATGTCGTTTTTGCAGTCTGGTAAATATCCACATGAAAGTATTCCAGTTAGGACTTTAACTATTTTAGTCTTAGGTCAAATAAGGGTGCCGGTAAGGGTCCCGGTAGGATCTCATTAAGAGCCCGGTAGCCACCTCGTTTTCGCTAATTTCCATGGTATTTTTATCTATGATGACAGGCTGTCTGGTTTGATAGGCTAAATCCGCATAAATACCCGCCACCGTAGCATTAAAACCCTCTTGAAATGTACCTTTTATTTTTTTGTTTGACTTCGTTTTAATTGCCTGGGCAAATTCTTTGAATTGCATAATAAATTCGCGACTAATTTCTTTTTCATACTCTTCAGAGCCCAGTGGAATTCGCACTGTACCATATTCTTTTCTTTCACTACCATCAGCTGGATACACTTCCCAGCCTGAATCGGCAGCAAAAATAGTAGCCTTATCACCAAAATAAAATACCCCAATATTTGTGTGCGGCAGGGGGGAGGTAAAACCCCAGGTTTTATGTGTCCAACAAACAGGCAACCCATTATATTCCAAACGTATTTCCAAATGGTCGGGGTGTTCTTGACCATGATCACGGGTGATGCCTCCGATGGCCGCTACCTGATCGGGTAGATCCAGATCCATCACTTGCCGTATGTTCTCCAGATAATGGATACCCCAATCGGCAAAAATACCCCGGCTAAATCCTTGCTGTAAACGCCAATTGGTCCTCCCCGGATTGGGATGCTCCAGATATTTCAAAAGAGGTGCGGGTCCACAAAATTTGTCGTAGTCCATCGTCGATGGTACGGGTACTTCTTTGGCAGGTCCTACCGGATTGTGAATATTGGCCTGGATTTGAAAAATTTCCCCTGCCATCCCACTCTGAATAAAGTCCTTGACCTGACCATTGATCGGCGCATGAAGCCGGGGGAAATCAATATTGACGACCACTCCAGACTGTACAAAAGCCTTTTGCATCGCCTGAGCTTCCCGTATGTCATAGCTGATTGGCTTTTCTTGCCAGATATGCAGCCCTTTTTTACATGCGGCGATAAACATCAAGGGGTGCCAGTGTGTGGGAGTAGCAATGACCACCGCTTCGAGTCCCGGAAACTC
>JBGTCB010000291.1:0-2712 GCA_041748995.1 Saprospiraceae bacterium
GAGGTGGTCTTGGTGCGCAGTCATTTGTTGCCCAAACGATCGCTGAATTTATTCCATCCTCCGACATCCTCCCTTTTATGGATGCCGGTATCCGGGTCTTTGATCGATATGGTGAACGTCAAAAAAGACATAAAGCCCGGATGAAATTTCTGGTAAAAGATTTAGGAGTACCTCTCTTTCTCGAAAAACTCAATGAAGAGCTAAAAGCGATTCCAGACCATAAAATTACCGTTGAGGAAGAAGGAATTCCTGCTTTACCAACTATCGAACTCCCTAAAGTCCAGGTTAATGAAGATGCATTTCAACTTTGGAAAGCGAGCAACGTCTTCGAACAAAAGCAAAAAGGTTTCCTGGGGGTTTATCTGAAAATTCACCTGGGTGACGTAGCTCCGGACACGGCACGCGCTTTGGCTAAAATTGTCAAAGAGACAGCAGCAGATGATATCCGGTTTACAGCAGAGCAAAATATCTTATTGCGATTTGTCAGACCGGATGCACTACCCTATCTCTATGAGGAATTAACCAAAATAGGTTTGGCAGATGCCGGTCACGATTCCATAGCCGATGTAACTGCTTGTCCGGGAACGGATACCTGTATGTTGGGAGTCACCAATAGTACCGGCCTGGCGACAGAGTTGAAGAATATTCTGAAAGATGAATACCCCCATCTCCTTCCGGTTCGCGATATGCATATTAAGATCAGTGGTTGTATGAACAGTTGTGGTCAGCACATGGCTGCATCTATTGGGTTTCATGGAAGTTCTATCAAACAAGGCATCAAGGTAATACCGGCTATGCAGGTTGTAATAGGTGGAGGTCTCGATCTGGAAACCGGAGAAGGCTTTATTGCAGATAAAGTGATAAAGCTTCCCTCGCGAAGAATTCCGGATGCCTTAAGATTGCTATTGGAAGACTACAAGCAGAACCGGCAAGAAGGTGAGAACCACTTAAAATATTCACAGCGTCAGGGAAAAATCTATTTCTACAACATCCTTAAACCTTTTGGTGACACCGATCAGATAAGTGAAACGGAATTTTTTGACTGGGGTCAGGACAGGCAATATATCCAGGCTATCGGAGTCGGAGAATGTGCCGGAGTCTCTTATGATATGGTAGGAGCTATTCTTGGTGATGCGATTGAAAAACTGGATGAAGCCAGGACTTCTTTTGCCGAAGAAACCTGGAATGAAGCCATCTATCATGCCTATACTGCTATGGTGATAGCAGCCAAAGGATGGTTGCTTGCCAAAGATGTGAAATGCAATACCCACATTGGTATCATTGAGGATTTTGAAACCAATTTTGCCAAAGAGCCCGATTTTGAACTGGATCGTCCGTTTTCCAGCCTGGTGTTACAGATGCGAGAAAATGAACCTGAAAAAGAGTTTGCCACCCAATATTTACAAACTGCTTCAACATTTGTCACGAAAATTATTGAGCACCGGGAAGAAGAAGCTGAGGTTACAGAAAAACTGGTCGTCGATAGTTACTATAAAGCATAAATGGCAACGAAACCTAAAATTTCCCTGGTCGGTGCTGGTCCGGGTGATCCGGACCTGATCACTGTCAAAGGTTTGAAGATCCTTCAATCGGCCGATGTTGTTTTATATGATGCATTGGCTAATGAAGCTTTGTTGTCACACGCTCCTACTCATGCTCTGAAGGTATTTGTGGGAAAACGGTCTGGTAAGCAAAGCATGAGGCAGGACAATATCGAAGCCATGATGGTGAATCTCGCCTTTGAAAAAGGCCATGTTGTCCGATTGAAAGGTGGAGATCCTTATGTATTTGGAAGAGGTCATGAAGAGCTTGAATATATACAGGCATTTGGCATTGAAGTGGAAGTGGTACCCGGTATCAGTAGTGCGATCGCAGTACCCGCGTCCCAAAATATTCCTGTGACCCGCAGAGATATTTCAGAAAGCTTTTGGGTGGTAACTGCTACAACAAAAAAGGGAGCATTCTCGCAGGATGTTCGCCTGGCGGCAGCATCATCTGCTACGGTGGTTATTTTGATGGGCTTGAAAAAACTGCCCGAGATCGTGGAGGCTTTCAGACAGGCAGATAAAATGGATCAGCCGGTCATGATCATTCAGAATGGAACCCTGCCGAATGAAAGATGCGTGATCTCTACTATTTCTAATATCGAAAGGGAGGTTAAAGCCCAGGGTATCGGGACACCGGCCATCATTGTGGTAGGCAGTGTTGTTAATTTACATCCCTCCATTGCTCATCAAATGCAGGCAGCAGCCGTATGATGTCGGAAAAAAACACTTTATACCCCGTATTCCTGAAACTAAGTCAACTGAGATTGTTGATTGTAGGAGGTGGCGAGGTGGCTAAAGAAAAATTGCATTTTATTCTCAAAAGCAGTCCGGACGCTCAGATCACGGTAGTGGCTCCCGAAATTGCACCGGAGATCGATGACCTTTTCCGAAGTACAAATTATCACATCAATATCATTCGGAGGGAATTCTCCGAAGATTTATTGGATAGTTTTGACCTGGTGATTGCAGCTACAAACATCAAATCACTCAATAAAGCGGTATATCAGGCGGCTAGAAAGCAAAAATTACTGATCAATGTTGCGGATACTCCGGATCTGTGTGATTTTTATATGGGATCTATTGTCACGAAAGGGGATTTAAAGGTAGCCATCTCCACAAATGGAAAATCACCCACCTTTGCCAAAAGATTCCGGCAAATGCTCGA
>JBGTCB010000292.1:0-2820 GCA_041748995.1 Saprospiraceae bacterium
TCATTCTTACCGTTACCATTCAGATTTTCCACAACCCTGCCGTAGTTTATATGATAGCCTTCTTCATTGGCGAGGGCAATGGTTGGCATCGAACTGAAAAGTGCGGTTGAAGCAGACCGCGAAACTACATAAGTGGGATAGACAAACAGACGACCACTGGAATTGGTGGGTGTTACGGCATCTTTGTACTCGTAGGTTTTGATCATGTCATTGGCAGTGCTGATTGCATCGTGAGTTTTGATTTGTTGCACTCTAAGGCCCCCGCAAAATCTGTTCGCCGTTGTGAAGCTATAGTTGGCAATCATGTCACCTCTGGCAAACGTCGACTCAATTCGAAATTTGTAGGCAGTACTGGCTACTAGCCCTGGAATGGTATTGAGATTTTTTGAAAATGAAGTATAGATGGTACTATTGATGTTCTGGGTATGCACGACGACACCTGCGGTTGTCAGAATTTTAGCAGTTATGGTATTAAGCATCCCTTCATAACATGGATCTGTGGTTGAGGTATAAGGGGTAATATAAGCCGTATAATATCCGGTATTGATCATCTCCTGGGTCAAAGTAACGGTTGTTTCAGCGGACTGTAATCCACAGCAAGTTGTACCATTTCCTGCGCAGGTTGTCAGCCAATTAATCATAGCACCGGTGCCTCCGGAAAGATCCAGATATTCATTGGCTTCATAGGTAAACTCAGTAGACCCCCCTGTCGGGTAGGTTATTTTTTTCAAAGCACCGGTAATCATATAAGTGATTGATGTTTCGCGGACTGCACTTCCATAGCATACGGTCCCTCCGGTTACGTTTATGCAAGAAGTTGGGATCAGATCGTTTTTGGACTCATTACCAGTTGCCCCATTGTAGTAAGACCAATGATCCAACTGCTTGGTTAGCATATGAGGGAAAAATGGAGTCCCTCCCGTGTTGATGGCTCCGTAATATTCAAATTTATAGGCTGGTTCCGATTCCGTCATTCCGGTTGTGCAGGAAGCTTTTTGAACTTCTTTTAAACGCAGCCGATGACCAGTGTAATCAGTTTTAGATAAATCACGATAATAATCGTGAATCAGAGTGTATCGCGTACAAAAAGCACCGTTTTTAAAATCGATGGAAGAATATCGTAATGGTGTATCTCCTAAATCGGTTCTGGTAGCCGAAGTAAAAGTGACATTATAATTTTTGCACGTAATACTTGCTAACATTTTAGGAACAATCGTAACATTTTGAGTGCTACCATCGCAATTGCTACCTGGATCAAATACAGTGTTAGTACCATTCTTAGCACCAGCTTTAAAGCACTCTTTAAGTGTTTTATAATAATAGGAGGTAAAGGCCGCACTATAATTAAATTGGATGTTATGTAACCCATCTGCACTGGTGATCCGGGTCAAATACCAACCCTCAGTATCAGTTGAACTGCCAATGGTTCTTTGTAATTTGACATCGACTGCTGTAAGGATGGGGTCGTAACCAAAAAAGTATTGTGTACCATCAGACGCAATTATTTTAAAACCTTTAAAGGCAGAACCGGAAAGCTGAACTTGAATCTGAATGTCCATCTTTGGTACGATCATAATGCTCTGGTTGGCATCAAAATAAAATCGACCTGTCATTCCGCCTGCGTTAAAGGAAAACAAATCGGGTTCTCCGTCTCTATTCCCGTTAATGACATCAGTAACCATCCCATTATTGATCGCTACGGTCTCATGATACCATCCCTTGGTTGCTACATCGTCAGGAATCCCCCTGACCGAACGAGAAACTAATCCTCCCGCACTGAGGTGCCATCCTAAACCCACTTCACTGGCGATCTCGGTTGCTCTGATGCCGGCAGAGTGATAAGTCAATGCGATATTATGGCTTAAATTACCTTCGCCAATTGTACCGATCGGAACTGAAGTAATGATCGTACCATTTGACGGATTGATCGGAATATCTACATACTTACCAAAGCTATAGGCAGTTGGACTAGGCTCTATTGCACCCAAAGCATTGGAATTGTTTTGAGCACTGCTAGAGCATATGGACAACCATGCAAATAAAACAACGCTGATAGACAGAATTAATCCTTTCATGGAATTCAGATTTATTTATTCTAGGTTACAACTTGATGAGTGATTTGGTGTAATTGAAGGAATCATTTGCTAGATTAAACAGGTATATCCCAGGTGGCAGGTGCTTCATGCTCAGGGTATACTGCTGAGTGTCTATGGGAATAGTTGCCTTGTAAATGATACTTCCCGCATTGTTGAAAATATTTAAGGTGACCGGTTGGGTATTGTGGTACGTAGTTATATTGATATGGATTTGTTCAGTCACTGGGTTAGGAAAGATCTGAGGATCTTGATATGCCGTTGATTCAAGTGGAGGGGCGGGTAATCCAGCATCAGACAGGAGATTTTCCATCAAATCCAAACCACAATCAGTGCTTGTCGAAATCAAACCATGCCGGACACCTTTTGCCAAAATGACATTTTGCATCCTGATCATTTGTCCCTTAGTAAACATATAGGTACAGGCATCATCAGTGTTGTCCATGAAATTCATGGTCATCTCCAAGCTATTGCCCCGGCATGCAGTGATATGATTATCTCCAGGACAACCATAATTGATGTCGTTGTGCACTGGCGTATCATCGACGTAGTCATCCCCACAGGGTTTTTCTCCCCATAATGGATAAAGATTAAGATAGTTACCCATCAAGTGGGTCAATGTTTTGCCCAATGAGTAAGCACCACTGCTCACCCCTTTGATGTAACGATAATCGATGACAATCCCATCCAACTTATTGTCACCATATGGGAATTGGGCAAAACCGGC
>JBGTCB010000293.1:0-2585 GCA_041748995.1 Saprospiraceae bacterium
GATCCGAATTAAAAGCCGTATTGTTTCGCACTGCCGTTGTTTCACCACTAAATAATTCCAGAGCTCTGGTAAATGCCTGGGGTCCTATTTTCATGCCTAACTGGCGGCCGGGGATATCATCGATAGGTGGGTGTATACCTCCCCACAGTCTCGACAAACTGGCCTGATCGGAAGCATCCCGGTATTTTGCCCACTGCAATTCAATATCGACACTGGGTCCATTTTCAAATATCAGATAATTGTCTTTCGGTGCATCAAAAACACCCATGCCTCCAGGGAAATATTCATCTCCGGTCAACAACGTTAGCACCTCAGCAGAAGCACGGGAAAAGGTAGAGTGCCCGGAAACATAACCGGCAAAGGGAGGGGTGACGAATGTGGGTCGTTGGTAAGGCCACCAGTTTTCTGCCAGTATCCAGTCGACGCCTGCATGGGAAGTAGCCGGATCTCCTATATAATCGGGACCTTTCCAGGCATAAATTTTGATTTTACCAATGTTTTCTCCCTGATCACCCACCAGCACATCACCTGAGTCAACTACTGCAATATGACCTTCAACGAGGGGAATACCCCCGGGATGATACGACAATTGCAGGGAATCGGAACTCTGGCCTAAATCAGCCATGGCCCGGATTGCCGAAATAGGTCGTACATAATCATAATAGGACTTGATACCCCAAACGGCAATGGCCACATCGTGAATCGCTCCACCCAAAGTCAAATAGGCTTTCACATCCCATTCCAGATCATCAAGGATCTCCCCATGACCTTCTAATCTTTTCTTAAACAGAGGATGATCGTTTACATAATTTAAAATCGTAAACCAATGTCCAGGAGGCGTTTCAGAACTTGGACCATCAGCCCAAAATTCCGCTAACACCCGGCCATAATCGCCAAGTGGCACCACCTGGGGGAAATAAGGAAGACCGGTCCTCGGATTAAATTGATAACCAACATCTTTCACTCCACCTTCCAGTAACTTATAGAATTCCCTCATTTCCGCCTCTGAATTTGGCAAGCCCGGCAAATTTCCGATCGATCCCGGAGAAATGTCGATCTTCGCAGGCAATGCCGGATCAAGATGTCCGGACCAGACAGCTACCAAAGCAAAATTCCATTTATAATAATCTGTCAGACCCGGAAAAGCTCCCGATGTATCTATGAAAGGAGGTTGACCAGGATCATGATACAAGTAGTAATCATTTCCATTCTTGTCATAGACAGTCCGATCAATTTCAGTAAGGGAAAATGGTGTGACCAGGCCCCATTGAGGATTGAGAAATCTGGTTGGATTTCCACCACCGATCGACAGGGGTTGCCAGTAATTCATATCCGCAATACCTTGAGCTCCCGGTAAAGAAGGGTCTAATGCCGGATTTACAGAGTGGTAATATGCATCATTATAATTATAGTTGAACTCCTCATCTGAATAATCTACCAGTCCAAACTCCATACAGCTCAGGGCGATATAATTTCCCAGGGCGGCAGGATCACCTCCTGTATAATCGACGGAAACAATCGAGGTGTCATAACCCAATTGAATCATTAGTGCATCAAAGGTCGGGATGGCAACCGCTGCTCCCGGTGAGTTTTTAAAACGGTGCTTGAGCAGTCGATAAGCTGCATAACTGATAGCTTCCTCCTGAGCGGCCTTGCGGGCAATTTCATTGTCGGGGATTTCAATCCCATCAAACCCACAGGTATATCCACCAATAGTATTTCCCAGCAAAAAAGTGTTTGCTACATCATCATAAGCTGCCCAGGCATCGTACATGACTGCGGAAATGTGAAACAGGTTTCTCGCATGAACCGTCGGGCGACCTACATCAACCCGGATGGCATTCAAAAGATGTTCATTCCATTCACGCGCCACTGATTGCTGACCAATGAGGGGAGCGAATGAAGTAACCAGGAGTGTAATAATTGTATAAATTGTTTTCATATCGTATGATGGCTAATAAAGAAATGAAATTTTAACAAACTGAAGCTCTGATGATTATTACATGAAAATTCCTGCCAAGTTAGCATTAATGCCACAGTTTTTCATGTTACGGCTTTTCAGCGCTCCGACTATGTAGTTTTGGTGGTCCAATATCAGTTAAAAATAGAGAGTTCTAAAGCTTGTCTGATAGCATAATATCTGAAAATCACGACTCTTTACAGACCAGCGTTTTTGTTTCAATCCTGCTCCTTCCAATCATATCCAAAAAATAAGGATAATGATCATCGATATGCAATAAAGAGACTCATCCATCATAACACCCCACTCATCATTTAAAAACAAAAGTTCATCAAGTGTGGGCAATCGCTCATCATTTACTTTCGCTTCTCCACCCAATGAGTACCAGACAAAGTAAAGCCCAACTCAAATCCCGGGCAATATGAAAAACTCTATTTTGAGACCTTTATCTCAAAGCAAATTTCAATTTCTTCAGTCCGGGGATCCTGAGATATATTTTCTTGCATCCGGCTGCCGCTTCCCGACCGAAGCCAGTAACGAGACCTTACAAGCGCTTGACACAGTCAGTCCTCATCACAACGATAACTGGTCTGAAGCAACGTTTGCGCCCAAACTGACCCTTACC
>JBGTCB010000294.1:0-3445 GCA_041748995.1 Saprospiraceae bacterium
GTTTAACTCTACTTGCCGAAAGATTTCATTAAGGGAGTTTTCCTGGACCTTTAATCCACGAAAGAACATGCAGCCGGAGAGCATGACCAATATTTTCTTTTGCATGGAAATTTATCTTTATTAGAAAATCAAAAATATCAGGAATGCCAAAGCATTACCAGATCCCTTTATAGGGTTAACTAAGGAATATGGGAGGACCTCTTCTGCTGAAATCAGCCAGAAATGAGAAATGGTAGAGAAGATCGGGATCAAAAAGAGAATAATGGTGTAGAAAAGATCTCCTATTGGTACGAAGTTGAAATGCCTCAGGTAAAATTGCATTAACTACAGAGAGATGAGAACGAAGTGTTTTAGTGTCGGAAGTAGATAATTGCGGTACATGTGAGGTTTGCTGATGCTCACCCAAAAGAAAATCGAGAAGAGAATGTTCTTGATCATCTTCGGACTGATCGTGATCATGCGCTTTATCTCCGTGGTGATGTCCATGATCATGATCACTGTGAAAGTGATTTGAAACTACAAAAGACGTATCATTGGAATCTAAATAATGAGTATGAGGGATCAAATCATGCAGCGAGAGGAGCAACATGATGAATAATAGTACATAAGCTCTTACTCTACTTCCTAATGCCATTCCTGTAAATGTATGAAATTAAATATGTTTTGACATGTACTGGCGACCACTTTCGGTGATCTATTCACACGACCAATGGCCCCAGATCCTGGTCTATGATTCTTGCATCCAGATGTTTATTGCAAATTTTCATTGATGGCTTCAAAGCAAATTTTTAAAAGAAAAAGCAGTGTAGTTGGTGGGGATTTTAAGCAAACGCCCGAATCGCTCCATAACATCTTGAAATATATTAGACCAATACTCTCCATTCTCTATAACTTAACCAGAGATGTTTATATTTAGGTTAAAATCAAATAGCAAATAGCCATGGTAAAAAGCACCACACTTCAGATCTTCTTAATCGCATCATTACTTGGCAATAGTGGCCGAATAGTGGCACAAGGAACTCATCACGATCACGAATTTGGCGCTCATGGTCATCATGGTCACCTACATGAAAATGGCGAGTCAGGTCTCTCTAGCAAGCAAACTAAGCTGGTAACCGGCCAGGGAGAATTTATTTTTTCCTGGGACGAGGAGTTGACGGCAGCTTTTCCCCAAGATGCCCAAGAGTTTGAAGCGGCGATGCATGGGGGCTTTAATGAAGACCCTGAAACAGGAATTGTATACACTGGCATACCAGGTTATGGTCTTTGTGCGATCAGTCCCGATCTTACTCAATGGACGAAGTTAGGCACTGATGAGCGCTTGAAAGACAACATTCATGGCCTTGTTTTCTTTGTTCATAAGTCCAAAAAATATCTAGCTGTAGCGCAGGAGGGCAAAAGAGTGTTAGTGCTTAACCTTGATGGAACTATCGTGAGTGACCTTGTCAAACCAATAGGTCCTGAGTTTCAATTTGATCCTGCCAATGATTTTTTCTCATCTGCGGAAAGTAATTTTGGGGTTACTGATGTTACCTATTTAGATGGAGTACTTTATGCATCAACGGGCTATTCAAAAGGTGATTTTATCCTTACTATCGAAGAAAAAGAAGGTTCCTGGAATTGGGGAAGCCTAGCGTGGGGTGGCAAAGGTGATGAACCAGGACAGTTTCAAACGGCCCATGGCGTTTACGCACATGACGATCACATATTGGTCGCAAATCGAGCCGCCGGGCAGATAGTGAAATTTACCAGGGAGGGCAAATTTGTGTCTCTATTTCAAGACATAACTGAAAAAAGTCTGGTTTGTAACATCTCGTACAAGGATGAACATTTTTTCTTCAATGCTCTGCAAGCTATTGGAGATCAAAAGTCGGCTCCTATTTATGCCCATACCGGAGAAAAGCTTGTTTCGACGATTGTGCCTGGAGATTTGGATATTCCCATTTTGACCAACATTCATCATGTTTGGCCCCATTCTATAAAATCGGAAAATGGATCGATGCAATTATATCTTCTGGTACATGGATGGAACCAGGGTAAATTTGCCGTTTTGAAGCTGGAAAAGTAAAGAAGGGACCTCTTTGCGTTTTTTTCAAGCACAAAAAGCGCGGGATAACTCCTCTAAAGAAACCTTGGGGTGTCGGCCACCTTGGATCAAGCAATTTTTTCATAACTTACACAAATCGAAAGGATTAGATGTGCTTGAGATAGTGGGAGAGGGGCATAATTACCCGATGGTTTGATCGAATAGCTCGTTGATTTGATAAACTCAGCACGTCTTAGCGCCTTTGCGTGAACCCTAACCGGGATATGAACGAGCTGGTCTTTTCTATGGATTTTCACGCAAAGCCGCAGAGTCGCAAAGTGGTGTTTGAGGAAAAATAAAGAGAGTAAAAAGGGAGAATGTTTGGGGAGTGAAAGTCCTGGGGAAGGTGGTCTTTTTTACTTTTTATTTCTGCTACTATCACCACTTTTAACTTTACTAAAAAGACTAAAAAGCGCCTTTGCGTGAACCCTAACCGGTTGTGTTCAATTATAAATTTACTTAAATAGAGTGCTGGTTTATCCAAGAACCCCCTTCATTATTAGGAAGAGGAGACTCAGAATATGCCCAATTCGTCCATTGCCATTGTTAGTGAACTGATAACTTTTTACAGATTGATAAAAGTGTTAACTTAGGATCACAAATACTAAAGAACAGTCAAATGAAAATAGATTCATACCTTACTTTCTACAGCCTGTTACTCTTTACCTCATTCTGTACGGTTTCGACCTTAAGTGCCCAATCGACCGCGGTCATACCCCCCTGGACGATCAAGTCAGGAAGTACGGTTCTGGGATATTTCATCTCCGACACGGGTGGCGACATCATTTTTGGTTTTGAGGATGGTACAACGACGGCCCCTATCAAAATCCGTCGATCCAGTGGTAACATTTACCTCGAAGGTAATGAGCCAAGAGTCTTCTATACAGGACTAAACTGCACTGGCAGTGTGTACTTGAATGACCATGACAGTGATGATGTAAAGGCTGCAACCAACATTCTGGGCACGACCTATGGTGTCGGTGCGGATCCGGGCAACGCTGCTATCCTGAAACTCTATAAAGGAACTGGCGGCTCGGTGGCAGATCCGGGGATTCAGTCAACATACATTAACGGAAGTTGCAGTGCTGGTTCTTTTGGCGCGGGTTTCCGGGCAGCGACTGCGATCCTCTCCTTCCCTTTTTCCACTCCTATCCCTGACGGTTCCATCACAATGGAGTGAATTTTGCATACTTTGAGTCTTACAGATGAGCAGTGATTATAGCCTAGCCCCCTAATTCAATGGACTAAATTTCTAAATTAGTTAGGGAGAAATTTAGCTATGAAAAGGAACAAATACACAAAAGAAAAGAAGCTGGAGATCATTCAGTACAGCGAGGAACATGGCAGTACGGAAGCCTG
>JBGTCB010000295.1:0-6726 GCA_041748995.1 Saprospiraceae bacterium
CAAACTTCTAACGTACGGTCTGCAGCAACTGTTCCGCATGGGTGGAACCGAGTTTTTTTGCTTCAGTCCAATCAGAGAGGAATCCATTTTTTCCTGCATGTTTCCTGGCAATACCCCGGTACACTAAAATATCGGCTTCGGTGATCAGATCCGGACCTGATTTTACCTTCATGGCTTTTTCAAAAGCATCCAGAGCTTCGACATATTTTTCAAGTTCGAGCAATACTTTGCCATGGTTAAACAATGTCATGCGTCGATATGAAGCATTGGAGCTCTTGTCTTTAAAAACCCTTTTGTTGAAAAAACGGTATTCAAATTCCGCTTCCGTAAATTGTTTGAGTTGTAATAAACAATCGCCTTTTCGCCTTCTGGCAGACCAATGAATGTCTTGAAGGGCCAAAGAGGTCTTTATGGCAAGCTCCAGATCTTCAATGGCGGAACTCCATTCATCTCGCAGCATCTTAATCTTAGCACGTCCATAATATGCAGGAGAATTACCGGCATCAATATTCACTGATTTCGTGAAATCTCTCTCGGCATCGTGATATCTTTTCATTAAAAAATTGACATATCCCCTGCGTTCATATGCCTGAGAATGCCGGTCATAAAGTTCAATTGCGTGACTGAGGGCTTCTTCTGCTTCCAATTCCATCCCCTCCTGATCCACCAAAGATCTGCCTTTTAAAAATTTTTGAACGACAGCTTTGTCTCCCTTCGGCTCAATCCAGACATACTTTAAAATCCCACCCTCTTCAGTCATCCAGGCTCCGATATTACCTGAAATAGCAAATTGAGCTACGTACTGAAGAAGATCGACTGAATTTTTCCAATTCTTGTCCGTAATGTTGATGACGGTTCGGGGTATTTTAACCGACAAGTCCTCGTCTTTAAATATATCTTCGACTTTAAACAAAACATCACCCTTATAGTAATTCTCTACCCGGTGATCATACATCTTGATCACTTTGTCGTAACTCTTTTCATTACCAAACTGCAGATTTCCCTGAAATATACTCTTGAAAAACATCAATTTTTTTGAGCGACCTTCACCGAAGAACATACAAAAGTAAGCTATATTTAGTTATAAGTCAAAGTCTTATCCTCTCCCAACAACAATTTTTAGATGCCTTGGTAACGGACAAATATCTGGTCAGCAAGCTGTTTACGCCCTTGTTACCCGGTGTTTCTATCAAAATGTTCCTGACCTCGATCATGACTTAATTTTTTCTACCATTTGTCGGAGAAATTTTGAGAACTTTAATTGTGCCCCACAATCGCAATACTCCGGTGTATGGTGATCCGTCCAATAGTACTCGTTTTTTCCTTCTTTCTGGCTATAACATTTCGATATACGGAGGCTCAGATTCTCGCTGCCTCTGACTACCGGCAAGATCCTTTGATCCGGTTGGGTGATTCCCTTTTCATTTTTGAAAATTTTACCGGAGCTCAGTCTGTTTATCGACAGGCTATTCAGAAGATGGACAAGGGAAAAGATGTGGCTGGTTCACTCTATGCCTTAACCCGGTTGGCCCGGACAGCCATCGAAATGAAAGACACCCTGAATGCGAGGGATTACCTGGAGAAGGCAGACCGGATAGGAAGAGACCATTCTTTAACTGATCTGGAGCGGGGGGTCACCCATAAAGAGTGGGCTGTCTACTATGACAAAACAGGTCAGGACAGCCTGGCTACAAACGAATTTGAAAGGAGTCTTGAGATGTTGGAAAGTTGTTGTTTGAATGAAGAAGAAATCTTGGGGGATATCTTTCTTGACTATGCAAATGGTCAATATGCCAAAAACAAGGTCCAATCTGAATTTCTAGTACGTCAAGCGATTGAACACTACTCAAAATTAGACGGAACAATTGATTTCAAAAGAGCTTCCGCTTACTACCTCATGGGATTATTGCAGGATGATAAAGGAGATACAGAATTAGCTGGTAACTATTTCAATGCTTCCATTGAGATATTGGAAACCAATAATCCAAGTCCTTCGGAAATGAAAATGAGCGTTTATTATCAGATAGCAAATAACCTTATCCATAAAAGAGAATGGTTAGAAGCAATAGAGATATATGACAAAATCATGAATTGGCCCGAGAAGCTCGTTAGTGTTTTAATAAACAAGGCATCCGCTCACTTAGGATTAAATGACAGGACCGCCGCCTATCAGGAATTATCTGACGCAAAGCAACATATTCTTAAATCACCGGACATTGATTGGTTCTCTCTCGGATTTATTAATGAAAGGATTGGTACTTTTTTTGCGAATCAGGGTGAGCTGGACTCGGCTCTATTGTACTTCAACCTATCTGTTAATAATAATCTACATATTCAGGATTCCTTTGAACTATCATTTGTTAATCGGGCCATTACTGAAGTAAATCTGTTAAAGGGAGATCCTGAAACCGCTTTAAGCACTATCAATCGGGCTCTTGATTTTGCCGGATATCAAAATTGGAATATTTCCGATGAATCGATCATAAACAACCGCAGTGTGGATGACTTTTTTAATCCCTTAGAACTTAAAGGCCGAGTTTGCTTTGAACTTTTTCAAAAGACAAAGGATATAACTCATCTTTATACTTCGTTAGAAATTTTCCAGTGGATTGAACAAATTGCCGAGTATGTTCGGAGCGGATCTTTATCTGAATCAACAAAAAAGGTGGTTTCAGAACACTTCTACAGAGCTGCCAGAGGAGCTTTGCGAACCCTGCATGCATTAAACGAGGTATCTCCCCGTGATGAATACGTAGCCCTAGCCTTCAACTTTATCGAACACAATCGTTATGCCCAATTATTTCAAGACCTCTCCAAAGCCCGGTCTTTTACTTCATTGGGAGTGCCCGAAAGTGTTCCTAAAAAAGAACTTGAGTTTGTCGCCTCCATTGAAAGGCTAAAACATAAGAGTGCGTCAGGAAATACCATTAATGCTGGAGCTGATAGTGCTGTACTTCTGGAGAGGGAGTATAGGACATTCAGGGAAGAAATATCGGATCGTTATCCGACTTACTTCCAGGTACGATACGACAACATGCTCAATTTGGAGCAAATACAGTCGGAAATAGGTCCGGGCATTCAACTGTTCGAGTACCTTTGGGGAGACTCGGCTGTATCATTGGTTTCAGTTACATATGATACTGCGTTCCTGGCATCCATTTCTACACCAAAGATTAACTCCGATTTAAATTGGCTCTTGCAATGGATGGTCACCGATTATCCGGCAGATTCATTGGAGCTGAACTTCACGCTTTACTCCCAACTATCTCATGGGATCTATTCGCATCTTATGGCCAATTATCTCCAGGATAATATCGAACAAATAATTGTTTCAGCTGATGGTAATTTGGCCTTGCTTCCTTTTGAGGCCTTAGTCACCGACAATGGACCGGCTAACTTTAGCACTGCCTCATACCTGATCCGGAGTAAAGAAATACAATACGCATACAGTACCAACCTTCTCTTTAAAAATAAGGTTGAGGGTCCATTAAAACGACCAGAAGTCCTGGCAATGGCATATTCATCCAATGATGCAAATCCGGTCACCTCCCTGCGGGCAGGATATAAAGAACTACCCAATTCTGCCGTCGAAGTCGATGAGATAGATAAAAACTTCAAACGAGCAAAAGTAATCTGCCTGAAAGGTGCGAAAGCCACCGAAGCAGCATTTCGTAAACTGGCGCCTCAATTCGATTTGATCCACCTGGCCTTACATGGAGTCGGAGATGCCATCTCCGCAGAAAATTCACACTTACTTTTTAGAAGTCCTAACGACAGCCTGGACGATAAACTTTTTGCCTATGAGCTCTATAACCTGCCACTCGACCGATTACGCCTGGCCGTGCTCAGTGCCTGCGAAACGGGGGTCGGTAAGGCCTATGACGGCGAAGGAATATTCAGCATCGCCCGGGGTTTTGCCTATGCCGGTACCCCATCCCTGGTTATGAGCCAGTGGAAAGCTAACGATCAAAGCACCCAATGGGTGATGAGTCATTTTTACCACCACCTCAACCGGGGAGTTACCGTGAGTAAGGCAATGCAACTGGCTAAAATCGATTTCCTCAACCAGGTCAATCCCAATGTCGCCCGGCCCTACTTTTGGGCAGGATTAGTCGTAATGGGTGATGTGAGCCCGGTAGTGGCTGTAAATCATTTTTGGATTTATGTTATATTTGTCCTGATTCTGCTTTTTCTTGGACTCCTGCTAAAAAATAAGTTCTACTTTAAGGTATGAAGTCAGTGCCCCCTACGGGTGGGTACTTCCTCTTCTGTAGACATTTTGTGATGACCTTTAGCTATAATTTCTTTATCAACATTTATTGTAGTTAGAAAGTCGATTTCAAAGCAATTCTTACTTTGTGTATTATCACCGTGTGTTGAAAAAAATTCTTGATATTCCATCATCTTGACTAGCGTAATCCCACGATTACCTCCTTTCAAATTAACCCTCACAGGTTCTTGAAATTCAAAGTCATCTGTGATTTCCTTTAATTTCCTTATCACATCTTCTGAGCTCTTTATATTCAGATCTTCAATAAATCTATAAAAGGGGTTTAAAATGTAATCCTCGGGAAGCTCCTGTACATCAGTCGCAATATACTTGAACTCAAAGGGGGGGGATACAGATGTGCCTGCTAAAAGCCCTGAAAGCTTTTTATCCCATCCTGGCCATTCCTTATTCAGTTTTGTTTTCCAAGCATCATCGATTTTCTCCAAGTTGAACTTTACGGCTTTGCCGTACTTAAACTTACCGTGGTTAGTATTCAGCAGGACAAATCGTGACTGGTTGCCTTCCTGCGAGCCCAATTTTCCTTCCGGTAGGCTAAAAATCAATTCATTTTTCTTATTAACTGCATAGCCAGCAGTAATAACCCTGATTAATCCCGGAGATTGACCGGGATCATGAACTCGACCTTGGTGTGACATAATTTCATGTTTTTGTGGTTAGTAAATATTGCGAGTTAATTTTTCATTGTTTTGCATACCTCCGAATCTCACTCCAACTGCTTAAATATTTTCCGGGCCTTTTTAGCCCGTTCGTTTGGTGCCGCTACTTCCTCCAGGAGGATCCGGGCTTTTTCACTATCACTTACCCTTAGATAAGCCAGTGCGAGGTACCAGCGTGCATTCTCCGTCAGAGTGGTTTCGGAAGTCACCACTTGCTCCAATGCCTCGATAGCCGGGTCCCACGCTCCCAGGACCAGGTAACAATTGCCCAGATGAAAGAGGTCGGTATTCCGGTGATCGCTACCCTCTATAATGCTCTCAAATAATCTGGCGGCTTCCGCATAATTCCCCAGTTCATAAGCCTGATAAGCCGGATAGGCCGGATGAGCTGCAATATCGCTGCGGGATGTCTGCAATCCCATATTAGGTGATACTGCAAAATGACGGTTAAAAAGTTCCTCCGGTGATGATTTTTGGATAGACAGAAAGGGCATCATGATGAGAAATAAAACAACGGCGGCAACCAGACCATAAACCACACGATTACGCCCGGCCCTCATTGTTACAATGGTGTTTGAGGACGCAGCATGCACGGTACTTTCCAGGCGTTGAATCTTTTCTTTGAGCGTTGTTTGTTGTGCCGACTCTTTAATTCCTTTGACCAAAAGTTTAACGGTCTGAAATTCGACAAGGAAGGCAGTGTCCTGCAATGTCCGGATCTCTACTTCCTCCATCTCCGCTTCCGTTAGAGCGCCCTTCAGGTATTTTTCGATTGTTTGTATGTCTCTGAGATTATTCATTGTGTTCGTTTTATTCATCTGAATGATCTTCCTTACCCCGGGCTTTGTGAAATAATTCTTTCAATTTTAAAAGGCATTTGTACTTCATATTTTTTGCCGTGTTGCAGTTTTTATACGTGATGTGTTCCAGAATTTCTTCCATACTCATGGAATGAAAGTAGTAGAGTTCCAACATGCTTTTACAAGGATCTCCCAACTTATTAAGGCAGTGCAGTACCAAGCGAATCTCCTCATGATCGATGGTGTCACTGGCCTGTTCCCTCAGATTGACCAAGGATTTTTCTTCCACCTGAATATAGCGGCTATTCGACCGAACATATTCCCGGTATTTGTTTTTTGCCACTCCATAGATGTAGGTCTTAAGATTACTTTCGAGAGCATTCAATTCGCCCTGCTGAGATTTTATAGTGATGGTCAGCATGGTATTCTGATAGATGTCACGCGCCACTTCCCGGCCACAACCATATTTCGAATCCATCCAGGCAATAAACTCAGACCGGTACTGTCGGTATACCTGTCCCAAATCTACCTGATCACTTTTTTTCATCTCCTGAAACATTGGATTGAGTTAGTGTTAAAGCTTAGTGTTCAAAATGATGAGAAGGTCACCCGAAAAGACAGAGATTATTATTTAGTATTTGAAAAGCTCTTATAATTTAATCCTTTTTCTCTGCTTGAACCTTATTTTTTTAAAATAACTCAAATACTCAGGTGACCTTTCCGGCACTAGCTGCATTAATAAGCACCGTAGCATTTTAGAACAGCTTATTAAACACTTCAAAATCAATGATCTACTAGAAATAGTCCGGTACCCAATCCATGCTCATTTCTGCGGATACCCGGGTGGCATTCGAAAAGTTACCGTTACGAATATTAATAAGGATGACCCAAAAATATCAGCCTCCCAGAGTATGATCACCTGTTTCTGTCGTGACAATCCAATATGCTGCCAGGCTCTAAAAAGATTATTAACCTAATT
>JBGTCB010000296.1:0-4771 GCA_041748995.1 Saprospiraceae bacterium
TTCCTTCAGATGTGCGATCGCTCGTACCACCCTTGCAGCTTACTAATAGTTCGAGACGTTACTCCCGCCTATGAGGGACTTTCACCCTTTAGATTAATCCGTATCTTCATACGGAAAAGATGCCCATGCTGGGCACACACAAAGGCTATGATGTCCATGCTCCTACTGTCGCACGGCGCATAGCCAAACCGTTACCTGCAAGCTAAAAAAACGAACGTGCTAAATTGAAACTCTCGGGCAAAAAGGAACTTGACAGAGAAATATTTTTGCCAACGCACATTTTAAAACAACTTTTCCAACGCTATTGGCACATTTGGTATTTGCCGACATCCCGATGGCTATCGGGACCAAAGCTCCAAAAAACCAAAAGAGCCATTTCTTGCCAGTGCATCCAAAGAGTTAAGTTGTAAGGTTTTTCATATCCGTTCCCGATATTCTTTCGGAGTAACGCCCAGTAGTTTCTTTACATAGCGGGTAAAGAACGAACGGCTCGAAAAATCCATTTCATCGGCAATTTCAGAAATATTCAGGTTCTTGTTTTGCAACAAAAACATTATCCTCTCTTTAGTATATCGCTGTATCCATTCCGAAGCGGTAATTCGGGTATTGACTTTGCAAATATAATTAAGATACTTTGGTGTGATGCTCAGCTTATCGCTGTAAAAACGTACTTCACGCTCTTTCATACAATGTTCCTGTACTAACTGTATAAACCGTTCGTACAATGTTCCGCTTTGCAAACTACGTTTACGCCTGTCAAGCTCATCTTCAAAAATATGCCACATTTCCAAAAGGAAAAGTTGCATTTGGAGTTTCAACCCTTCCTCAAAAAAACGGTGGTTGGTTTCTTGTGATTTATCGTACAGCAGCTGAAAGTTTTTTAAAATTTTCTCTTTGTCTTTTTTTTCAGGGTGCAAAATCGGATTTTCTTTGGAATGTATGTAGCTATCAATACTCACATTAGCACTTGGCAAATTTGATGTCAATAGATCACTGTCCACAAATAACATTGTTGCTTTAAAATTCGCTGAAAACCACAAATCCGAAACATTAAGACCTGCGAGCCAAAAAACAAATTCTCCTTTTTTACCATGGTATTGCTTACCGTTGAACATAAAATTTACAGTTCCACTTTGGCAGTAAATATGCGTGTGGAAGCGAGTTTGGAAATCATCAGGAAATTGAGCCGTTGATGCCGTTTTGTAAAGTATAACTTTTTGATTTTCTGACATATTCATTCAAATAAGAAGCAATCATCAAAAATAGGTAATATTTGACATTTATTGCGACATTAATGTAACAAAATGCGTTTAATGTGCTATTATCTTTGCATTGAAAAGATAAGGCAATGCAAAAAACGGATATTTTTGAACGGTTAAAAAAGGGCGAAACCATTCTGCCCAACGACCCGCAAGCTTATAGAATGCTTGAAGCTTCATACAGCACGAAAGAATTGCTGGTGCAGATGAACCATGCCACAGACCCTAAAGAAATCAGGGATTTATTGAGCCAAATCACAGGTTCAGAAATTGACGAAAGCGTTGACGTATTTACTCCCTTGTACATCAATTACGGCAAGCATACCAAAATTTGTAAAAACGTATTTATCAACTTCAATTGTACTTTTTTGGACCTGGGAGGAATTACGATTGCAGATGGTGTGCTGATAGCTCCCAATGTTAACCTGCTTTCCGAAGGACACCCTATTTCTCCCGAAAACAGACATTCGCTCGTTCCGAAACACATCCACATTAAGAAGAACGCCTGGATTGGTGCAGGAGCTACCATTTTACAAGGTGTTACTATTGGCGAAAACTCGGTAGTGGCAGCGGGTTCAGTCGTTTCTAAAGACGTTCCCGACAATGTTATCGTAGGAGGTGCGCCTGCAAAAATTATCAAGGAAATTTAAATCGGACAAAAATGAGAACAGTAATGATACTAACACTTGCCCTCCTGTTATTGATAGGACAGGCCTGCAACACAAAAAATGAAAAACTAGAAAATGTGGAACCGGACAAAACCGAATTGAATGCCATTTTTCCAAAAGGTGAACAAGGTTCACACGATTTATTCACTGGAAACGCTTATCCAACGGCATTGGTAGATTCAGACAGTGTTTACAATACATTAGTCGGAAATGTTTATTTCGAACCCGGAGCAAGAAGCAATTGGCACAGTCATCCTGCAGGTCAAATTTTAATTATTACCGATGGTATTGGCTATCATCAAATTGAAGGGCAACCCATTGAAGTTATCAAAAAAGGGGATGTGATAAAATGCCCGCCTAATGTAAGGCATTGGCATGGCGCAAGCCCGGATGTGGGTTTACAACAACTTTATATTATTCCCAATACGGAACAGGGGATTGTAGAATGGAAGGAAGCTGTAACGGATGAAGAATATAATAAGAAATAGTCTCATGTATAAATTGATTTCCAGTCTTGTCATAACAGCCGTTGTTTATGCTGCCGCTTTGCCGGTTACCAACTTAAATGCACAGACATCCTCATCTTCTCCAAAAGTGGAGTCGGTAGAAACATTTACCGTAACGTCTGTTCCGTCGGAAAACGGCTCTTATACCATTAGCCCAAAAATTCCTGATGACGGCAAGGTGCCTGCGGGCACTGTATTGTCGGTAAAAGCTAAACCTGCATCGGGATACAGTCTGGATGCTGTGTACTATACGGTGAAAGGAGGTATTTGGGGAACAACGAGTCACGAAAGTTTCTCACCTATAATGAAAATACCAGTTACCATGGACATGAAGGTCGGGGCAACATTTATTCCCCTTTCTTTGGTAGAAAATGTGAGGGTAATCCAGGACGTTGTTTACGCCCAGCCAGGCGTTAAGCCACTGAAATACGACGTATATTCACCTAAAGGTGCTAAAAATCTTCCTTGCATCATCATCATTCATGGCGGAGGTTGGTCTTCCAACAACGAAGACATTATGCGTGGGCTGGCTCGTGAATTAGTAAAAGGAGGTCGATATGTTGTATTCAGTATAGACTACCGGTGGATCAATAAACTCGACGGGGAAACAGAGTCTACGGTCATGCATCAATTGATTGAAGATGTATTTGGAGCGATAGCGCATATCCAGGAACATGCTGCGGAGTACGGTGGTGACCCGACCCGAATTGCGGTTACGGGCGATAGCGCTGGTGGTCATTTAGCGGCAGCAGCGGCCACCCTCAGTCCGCTTATTGGAGATGGTGGTTTTGGTGAAACCAATGGAGTTTACCAATATATGCCCACTTACCTGCCAAAAAGAAAATCCCTGGTTCAGGTAAAAACTGAAATAACGAATGCAATTAAGGCGGTGGCACCAAGCTATGGTGCATTTGATGCTGCCGACTTTAAACCGTTGGTAGAGCAAAAAGAACAAGGTTATGGGGACGCAGTTTCTCCTACAAGGCATGTTCCAAAAGCTAGTGAACGGCTTCTTCCGCACTTCATGGTCCGTGGTACAGATGACCCGATCGTAAATCACGACATGGTGCAACGCTATGTAGATGTGCTAAAGGCTGCAGGCCAGCCCGTCGAATATATTCAGGTAGAAGGCGCAGGCCATGCCTTTTTCGACTGGAAGCCGGATGCAGCCACAAGAGCAATATTTGCCCAGTATGGTGTACCCTATGCTGCGCAAATGCAAGCTTTTTTCAACAGCGTATTTTATAATGATTGATCGCATATAATCCCATAGCAACCTTATTAAAAAGAGAATTATGACAGAGAATATTGAAAACCAGGCAGAAAATAAGAATACAGAGTCAAACAGGAGAAGAGACTTTTTAAAGGCGGCCACTTTGCTAGGTTTAGGAACGATCGTTCCCGGAACTGTCAAGGGCTATGCAGCCACTTCGATGAGCCACGAAGAGAAAAATGGCATAGGTACGTTACTGACAAAGAAACGGACATTGGGTTCCAGGAAAAATCCGCTGGAAGTTTCGGCTATACAGTTGGGTTGCATGGGAATGACGAATGGTCGTGGTGTTCACCCCGATCATAAGAGCATGGTGAAACTGATCCGGGATGCTGCTGATCGTGGCTGCGACTTTTTCGATACTGCCGAAATTTATGGCCCCTATGTCAATGAAGAATTGGTTGGAGAAGCACTTGCTCCCATCCGAAACCAGGTTGCCATTTCCACCAAGTTTGGCTTTGATATTGAGGGTCCAAATGCTATGAACAGTCGGCCAGAGCAAATTCGGAAAGTTGCAGAGCAATCACTCAAACGCCTCAAAACCGACCGCATCGACCTTTTCTTTCAGCATCGGGTTGATCCCAACGTTCCCGTTGAAGATGTTGCAGGAGCTGTAAAAGATCTTATTCAAGAGGGAAAGGTGCTACACTTTGGCCTTTCTGAAGCAGGCGCTGAAACCATCAGAAAGGCACACGCTGTTTGCCCGGTTACAGCAGTGCAAAGTGAGTATTCTTTCATGACCAGGCTTCCCGAAGAGTTCATCTTTTCCACCTTACAGGAATTGGAGATAGGCTTCGTGGCCTATAGTCCGCTTTGCCGTGGCTTACTTGGTGGAAGTTTGACAGAATATTCTGATCTGAATACAAATGACGGTCGCAGTACATGGCCACGGTTTCAGCCCGAGGCCATAAGATTAAATATAAGACTTCTCGAGGCGCTAAATGAATTTGGTAAAACAAGAGGCATGACTTCATCTCAAATATGCCTGAGTTGGATGCTTTCAAAATACCCTTTTATAGTTCCCTTGCCGGGTACAACCAAGCTTTCACATTTAGAGGAAGATTT